>CALETX010000352.1 GCA_937920455.1 uncultured bacterium | reverse complement strand
AAATCCTCATTGACGCCGTTCAGGGAAACTCTTCAGGGCGTATGGCCACGTATCGAGCGGCTGACACGGCGCGAGCCAGCCGGCTGATGCCTGCTTGGGGATGGATTGCCATTGCGGCGGCAATGCTTGTTCTGGCGGGATTGGGTGTAAAGGCTGTCAAAAAGAGAAACTGGAACCGAGAGGCAAAGAGGGCAGCAGAGGCTGCAATGGCTGACGCGCGCCGGCTTGCCGAGGAGGGGAGTCCCGATGAGGCTTTGAAAAAACTCTCGGCATTCTCCGAGAAATACAAAGGCAGCCCCGCGGAGTCGGAGGTTCAGGATGCCGCAAATCGCCTGAGCGATGCTGCAGAACGAAAGGAAATCGAACGCAGACAGTTGGGCTTTCTCAAGGCGCTTCGCGAAAATAACCGCCCGGAAGTGTCTCGGATGCTTCATCCGGACATGGTCAGAGAATCGGATCCCATTGCGCTCGGCATCAAATTGCGGATCGCTGAATTGCTGCTCAAGGGCGTTGATGTAGACAAGGAGCATGTTCGTATCTCGAGGATGGAATTTTCTGAGGACAAATCAACGGCAAGGGTTTGGGTTGAGGTTTTCAAAAAAACACCCGAAACCCAGGAAGGCGCATGGGAGGAATCGGCCCCGTTTATGTGGCAAAAGGCGGGTGATGAGTGGCTATTGCGGTTTGAACCCAGAAAAGCCGGCAGTCCTCTGCCCGACAGGCTTAGACCGCGCAGACTAAGTCGCCAGTAGCGCACGCGGCTTTGAGATATTGAGCAGCGCCCGCAAAGCGGCAATGGGACAGCGAGGAAGTGGGGTACAGTATGACACGACGGACACAAGCAAAGGTATGGATGACGCCGATCAGTGACGCCGAGCCAGTAGAATCAGTTGCCGAAAAGGCGGTGAAAGTCGCCGAAGCTGCTGGTCTTTCGAAGTTGGGCGGGAAGAATCGGCTTGTTGGAATTCTCCAGCATGTTGGCGAGGGGAGGAACACCGGCCATGTGCCGCCACAGGTGACAGGCGCGATTGCAAGGCGATTAAAGGCGCGCAAGAGCATTGTCTTTCTGACCGGCAGCGCCACCCTTTACACCGGAAATCGTAGCGTCGCGCCCGCTCATATCGAGCAGGCGTATGCTCACGGCTTCACGCCCGATGTGATCGCATGTCCGATAGTAATGAGCGATGGCTTGAAGGGGACCGACCGCATCGAGGTGGATGTGCCGGAAGCGAAGCATTGCAGAACTGCCTACCTGGGCAGCGCCTTAGAGCATACGGACTCGCTTGTTGTTGTTACGCATCCAACCGGTCATATCGCTGCCGGATTCGGCGCTTCAATCAAGAATGTGGCCATGGGGCTTTCAAGCAGGGGAGGCAAGCTGGCAATGCATCACGGCGGGCATCCGAACTTCAAGTCCGGGGCATGCGTGGTCTGCGGACGCTGCGCCAGGGCTTGTCCGGCAAACGCCATTACTATCCGCGAATCTGCAGTTCTTGATGCGGACCTCTGCATAGGGTGCGGCCAGTGCTATGCGGTGTGTCCGCACGATGCAATTTCCTTTGAATGGAGGCAGCGGGGCGAAGGATTTCAGGAGAGGCTTGTGGAGTACGCTGCCGCTGTCTGCAGGATGCTTGAAGGGCGGATGCTCTTTATCAACGTCTGCCGCTGTTTCACGAAAGAATGCGATTGTTTTGACATCGCTCAGAAGGCCTTGTGCAGCGACTCGGCAATCGTGGCTTCAACGGATATCGTTGCCGTTGATTCGGCGGCAGCGGACTTAATCAATCAGAAGGCAGGCCGCGATATTGTCCGCGAAGCCGGTCAAAGGGAGTATCGGGGGATGTTGAAATATGCTGAGAAACTTGGCCTTGGCTCATGTGAGTATATGCTGGTTACTGTTTGATTTTTCAAATCAGCGCCTTCGCAGCATCAGCGCTATTGCGAATAGCGCCATCTGGATTATGACGATTGTGGCGCCGGTTGCGGTTTGCCAGTAGAATGAAGCAATCAGTCCGGCGACGGACGCGCCTACGCCCACTCCTGCCGCAATTGCCAGATATGAATTTGTGCTGCGAGCCACCTGCCTGGAAGCCGCTGCCGGCATTATGAGCATAGAGTTGATGACCAGCAGGCCCACCAGTGAGATGCTTGCCGTCACTGCGGCTGCGACCATTGCCGAAAAAGCGAACTCCACCGGCAGAATGCGCACGCCACGACTGCGCGCAAGCGAACTGTTGACCCCGGCAAGGAGAAGATCGTTAAAGAATCTCAGCCAGAAGGCTGCAAAAAAAACGTCCAGCAAAACTAATCGCAAGAGATCTGCCCCTGAAACGGTGAGAATATCGCCCACCAGATATCTGGAGTATCTGGCGAATGAACCTCCTCTGGAAAGAAGAACAACGCCGATGGCAACGGCGAAGGACATCGTCAGGCCGATTATCGTGTCCGATGAGGATTCGCTTGCGTGCCTGAGAACAGTGATGGCCAGCGCAAGGATCACCGCGAAACTCATCATCGCCGGCGTCGGATCCTCAAAGCCAAGCAGCACGCCGATTGCCACACCCGTCAGCGTGGCATGGCCTATGGCCTCGGAAAAAAAGGACATTCGGGCATTGACAACGAGACAGCCGAGCAATGAGAGAGTCGGTGAAAGGAGAATCGCTGCAGCAAGAGCATTTCGCATAAAAGCATAATGGGACCACTCCCACGGCAGATTGTCTATCATTGTGTGCCAGATGTTCATGCGTTCTCTGTTCCATGTGCGGCGGAGTTGTCTCCATGCCACCTCTGGCCTTCCTGAATTGGGAGACCTAATCTGCCGGTTGCCGAGCCGAGGAGTTTGGTCACCTGTTCGTCCGCGAGGATGGTTGAGGGTGGGCCATCCGCCAGGATGCGTTTGTTGAGGAATATCACGCGGTCAGCCACTAGCGCGACAGCCATCACATCGTGGGAGACGAGGAGAATGGAGAGATGATAGGTGCGCCGAAGGTTGCCGATGGTTTCATAGAATCGAGACAGACCCGCCTGGTCAAGTCCCGCAGCCGGTTCGTCCAGAAGGAGGATATGTGGCATGGGCGTAAGCGCGAAAGCCAGAAGCACGCGCTGCAGTTCGCCGCCGGAAAGATGAGCGAGACGCGCTTTGAGAAGATCCGGCGCATCAACAGCGTTCAGAGCCGCGCCGGCAGTTTCGCGCAGTCGGCGGCTATGGCCGAGCCAGAGCGGCAATTTCTGGATGCCGGAGGCGAAGAGGTCGAGAACTGTCACTGGAGATGACGGATCAACAGAAAGTTTCTGTGGAACATAGCCTATGCGTGCGGGGCGGCTTGACTTGTCCCCAAATGCGCGGAACTCGATTCGTCCCGTGTATGGCACTTCGCCGAGGATCGCGCGAATGAGAGTGGTCTTGCCGGCGCCGTTGGGGCCGATCAGAGCGGTCAGTTCTCCGCAATGCAGATGAATGGAGACGTTATCCAGGATCAGATGGCCACCGAAGCGCACTGAGACCTTTTCGACGCTTGTGCAGCAGGCTTGGCAGACTTGTTTGGAGCACTCCATGGTTTTGATACTACCATGCATCTGGTGCAGAATCTATATCGGATGTGAGCTTAGCGCTGTCGAATCAGCCCCCTGAGTATTGCCGCCTGGCCTTTTCATGTCTGTCATGAGCGCCATCAACCCCAGACGCTTCAGTCCAAGAGTCTGAGAGATTAGTGCGCGCAGCACACCAGCTTTGCAACCAATTCAAGTGTTGGACGGTTTGAAGCGGTTACCGTTTAGTTTGCTTGGCGCTAGCGTCTTCTGCTTCCGCCGCCGAGGAGACCTGCTCTGGCAAGGAAATAAAGCAGTGTCATCAGCGATGAGAACAGTGCGGCAACGTAGGTTAAAAAAGCTGCGTTTAGCACCTTGGCGGCATATGGCGCCTCATCAGAGGTGACAATGCCGCTTTGAACCATGAGAGCCTTTGCTCTCGAGCTGGCGTTCCACTCCACGGGTAATGTGACGAGTGCAAAAGCAACCGTCGCGCTGAAAAGAACGATTCCCAGCTTTACAAGCGCCAGGCTGCTCATCATGAGACCGACCGCGAAGACGATATATGAGAGATAACTACCGAGTTGAGCAGCGGGAACGAGCGCTGAACGAAGCGAAAGAGGGACGTAATTAGTGGCGTGCTGGATTGCATGGCCGGCTTCATGGCAGGCCACCCCTATTGCCGCCAGTGATGTGGAACCGTAAACAGACGGTGAAAGTCGCAGAGTTTTGGAAAGCGGGTCATAGTGGTCGGTCAGAAATCCGCCGACCTGTTGTATTCTGACATTATGAAGTCCGTTTGCATCAAGCATGATA
>CALETX010000351.1 GCA_937920455.1 uncultured bacterium | reverse complement strand
AGCAACTCCTGCGCTCCATCCTGTTGAACGCTAAGAGCTTCAATGCTGTCGCCCGCACTCTGAAGTCCCTCGGATTGTCCTGTTCAGAGCCAGAAATGGCCGCGCTCATCGAAGAGCTATTCCAGGAAGCCAAAGACTTCTACTCTCGCCCGCTTCATCCCGACTACTTCCTCCTGTGCATGGATGCCAAAGTCGTATGCCTGCGCGACGACAAAGGCGCCTTGTCTCAGGGAGTGAACTTCCTCGTCATCGGCGTCAACATGAAGGCTGAAAAGGAAATCCTCCTCAACAAGATATTCTGGCGACGCGAATCCCTGGACACATGGCGTGAAGTCCTCACCGATCTAAAGAATCGCGGCCTGTCCCGCCTCATGCTCGTTATCACCGATGACTTCTCCGGCCTCACCAAGCTCATCAAGGGCTTCTTCCCTCAGGCTGACCATCAGCTCTGCACCGTCCATCTCCTGCGCAATGCGTACAAGCACATGAACCGGGACGACTACAAGATCTTCTCTCAGGGCTTCCGTGAAATTTGTTCATGCTCCTCCCATGCCGTGGCCTGCGAGAAATTCCTCCAACTCTGCAACCAGTTCAAAGACCGCTACAAGACCTTTTTCGCCCATGTCCTTGAACGAGCCGATAACTACATGGCTTTCACTCACTACCCAAACAATCTCTGGGGATATCTGCGAACCTCCAATTCAGCCGAGGCCGTCAATAATCAAATCGAAATCATCAAAAGAAATGCCGGCGGCCATTTCCATACAGACAGGGAACTCACCATCAAAACATGGATACTCGCTTCCCACCTCAAAGCCTCCACATGGAAGCATCCCATCGCCAGATTCAAGGGCGAACTTCAGTCAATTCTGCAAATGTTCTACCAACGCTACGAATCGGAGTACCCTGCCATGACACAAACTTCTTGACCAGCGTCTATTCGGCGCAACCGGCAAATTGTGCCGGCTGTCCGTAGTCCTCGGACGGTACGACGCCCGTTTCCTGCCCCGTATATTGTGTTCTCTCATCAATCTTGCCACACGTTTATGATTAACCTCATACCCCTTCTTCTTCAGAACCACCGTGATTTTCGGAGTCCCGTAGCTGTATCGGCTCTTCTTGTGTATCGCCTTGATCTCCACTATCAGCCGCCCGTCAGTGTCTTCAGCCTCGGATTCCTGTCTTGCCTTCCATTCCTCATATCCATGACGGGACACCCCGTAAATCCCGCATAATTCACGCACGGAATATTCAGCCGCAAGGTTGTCAACCATGGCATACCTCTGTGCGGCTAATTCGAGAGGATGCCGCATGCTTTTTTTAGTATATCCCTCTGCCTCTTGAGATATTCATTCTCTGCCCTTAAACGAGCGTTTTCCTCGGCCAGTTTCTCCGGCGTATATTTCCTGCCTTCCGGATTCTCCGCCACCTCGCCAAGGTATCCTTTCTTCCATTCCCGCAGCGCGCCGTCGCTGATGCCCAAGTCCCGCGCCACGGCCTTTAAAGGCCGTCCTGTCTCTATGAGCATTTCCACAGCATGATCCTTGAATTCCTTATCATACGGCTGATGACTCTTGCCTGTCATATTCATGCCCTTACCCTCCTGTCCATCTATCCTATCCGCTTCGCCCCTCTGGCACAACAACGGGGGTAAGATTCACCGCGTTTCAACCGCTCGTCATTGTCCCATATCCTGAACAACCGGTTCTACGCCGGGGAACTGCACCGCAACGGGAACGTTCATCAGGGGAAGTACCGGCTTCTGATCGACCGGCCGACTTTCGATGCGTGCCAGGGCGTCCTGGCCGGGAAATACCGGCGCACGTCCCGCCACGCCCATATCTTCTCGGGCGGGATCATCCGATGCGCCCATTGCGGGTTCGCGGTGACGGGGGAGCGCATCAGGCGCAAGCTTCTCGACGGCAGCGTCCGCGAGCACGTCTACTACCGATGCGGGAACAACAACCCGGACGGGAGCCACCCGCAGGTGCGATGGCGTGAGCCGGAACTGATGGAGATGTTCGTGGAGGAGTTCAAGAAGTTCGTCATGCCGCTGGAGATCGCGCAGTGGTTCCGCGCAGGCATCCGGTCCGCGTTCGCGGACGTGGGTGAACTCCAGCGGCAGAAGAAGCAGGCGCTGGCCAAGCGGCGAACGGAGCTGGTCGGCATGCAGGATCGGCTTCTCAACGGCTACCTCGCTGGGGCCGTCGAGCAGGCGGTTTTTCAGGCGAAGGCGGCGGACCTGAAGCGGGAGATCGCCCAGGCAGAGGAGTCGCTCGAACGCGCGACCTTGTGCGACCCTGACGCGCCCGCGCGCGCCCTGGCGCTATTCGACTTCAGCCAGAAGCTCGTGGAGGTATGGCACCGTTCAAACTCCGAGGACAAACGCCAGATCGTGGATTGCGTCAGTTTGAACCGTACCGTGGACGACGTAACTCTCGTGTTGGCAAAGAGATCGCCGTTCGACTGGATAGCCGAACGGCCGTTTTTGAAAAATGGTCGGGGCGGTGGGATTTGAACCCACGACGGCCAGCTCCCAAAGCTGGTGCGCTACCGGTCTGCGCTACACCCCGTAAACAAGGACGCAGGTCATACTTTAGCCATAACGTTTCAAATCGGCAAGGCTGCTCAATCGTCAGCCACGCCATAGGCTCGACAAGCCGAGCCGATCATATTGCTCCGCCGGCGCATCGTTGGCGCGCATCAGCCTGATCATCAAATCAATCATCCGCTTTTCCACTACGGGGTCTTTCAACGGCCTCTCCTGCCTAGGGTCTGCGTCTATGTCAAAAAGCATCGTTCCAAACTCGTGAGCTCTGATCCAGTTCTGTCTTGATGGAATTTTCATCAGCGGGCAGCCTTTGGAAAATCTGAATGGCGGCGCCATTGTCGCCTGTCTCATCTCTTCCACAGAAAAAGTACGCCGCATGTGGGTGGGCATATGAGTATATTCGAAGAGAGGCTGATTCTCAGAAGTTGCGGGCGCGCGCATGTAGACATAACGTCCATCCGTCACATTAACGTGCGCGCCAAACAAGCCGAAAAGCCCTCCTTCCCTCGCCGACTCGTCGCGTTCAATGACAGAACGCAGGGGTTTTCCCTCCATGTCCGGCGGAAGTTCAACGCCGAAGAATTCCAACAGCGTTGCCGGCAGGTCTATGGTCTGGACAAGACTCTTTCGCCTCTGGCATGCGGCTCTTATCCTTGGATCCCATATGAAAAGCGGCGTCCAGGCAACCTCATTGTAGAACGGCATAACGCACTTGGCCCACCAGTCATGTTCGCCAAGCATGAAGCCGTGATCGGTGTTTACAATCAGGAGGGTATCGCGCCACAGGTCATAGCGGTCCATGGCGTCGAGAACCTTTCCGAGATAGTGATCGCACATAGTGACTAGGGCGGCGTTGACGAATCTTATATGCTGGACGATATCCGCCGGCTCATCCACCCTGCCGTATTTTGGCCAATCAAAGTGCGGACCCTTGTAGGTGTCCGGATAAAGTCTCAAGTATTTTTCGTAGGTGAAATACGGCTCATGCGGGTCGAAAGTTTCGATCTGGAGGAACCAGTTTTCGTGCGAATGGTTTTCCTCCAGGAATTCCAAGCCAAGATGGAAAGTTCTTGCCTGATAATGATCCGTCTCGTCTGTCATATACAAGCGATTCACCCAGTCCTGCCTTGTCCAATCACCACGCACATATTTCTCATTGAGCGAACCTTCTGGCTTTTCAACTTGTCCGAGTCGGCACTTCCATGGATCGCCTTCCTGTCCGCGCACTATCTCCCAGGTTTTGTACCTGGTATGATAGTTGCATCCCCCTTCCTCCCAGTAGTGATAATGATCGCTGATGAGATGGGTATGAACTCCTTTCTGCTTGAGGAGTTCGGGCATGGAATCATCATAAGGTTCAATCGGCCCCCATGAACGATGCAAAAAGTTGTACCGGCCAGTGTGCAGCTCACGCCGCGCCGGCATACAGGGCATGCTACCAACAAAAGATCTGTCAAAAGTGACAGCTCTTTGTGCCAGTCGCTGGAAATTCGGTGTCCTCACCCAATCACAGCCATACGGCGACAGCATGTGCCTGTTGAGTGAATCATACATCACCATAATCGCCTTCATCGAAGAGCACCTTTCCTTCCTGTTTTTGACCTTTGTCTCATCATGCGTAACTCCGCTTTCTCTTCATGTCAACTATTGAAGGCCCAAGAGACACGTCATCGTCCTGCATTATGGTGGCAGGCATGTGTGCCTTTCCACAAAGACACGCATTACGTCGTGGAGGGCAAGCA
>CALETX010000350.1 GCA_937920455.1 uncultured bacterium | reverse complement strand
CCGGTATTATCGTCCAGAAAGATATTGTCCGGATTCACTGCGCGGTGTGTGAGTTGGCATGTTTCCCATGCCATATTCAACGCTTCGGCCACTTGCCCTGCGACGGAAAGGGCGCTCTTGACGGTAAAGATCTCTCCGGTTGACTCGACAATTTTGCGGATTGTCTGGCCAGAGACGTGTTCGATGACGAAATAATATGTGGCGCCTTCGCGCGCGACATCGTAGATGGAAACCAGGTTGGGGTGTTTCAGTTTTGCAGCAAGGCCGACCTCTTTGAGAACAGGGTGGACTTCGCCTGGACGCGTAATGAGTTTCTGTTTCAAAACCTTTATGACGACCGTTCGATCGAGAGAAATTTGTCTTGCCTTCCATACGGAAGCGATTGGTCCGTCGCCTATGTTCTCGATGATATTGAAACCCTGGATTTCCATCGCTGAAGATGTCTCAGTGGAATGTCAGTACAGTTTCTCTGTATGCAGCCGGCGTGCCGATATCAAAACGGCGGCCCTTGACCACATAACCTATAAATCCGTCTTCCCTGCGCAATCGTTCCAGGCAGGAAGTCAGTTGGAATTCCCCGCGTTCACGCACGTTATGCTGAATGTGCTCTTCCAGATACGAGAAGATTTGCGGTTTGAGGGCATATTGGCCGAAGACCGTCAGGTACTGGTCTTCCGGCATGTCCTCCATGTGAAGGTGCTTGCGGGCGTATTCAAGGTCGGGCTTTTCCGCAAACTCCGTGATCGAGAGAAGCGATCCTGGTTCCTTCCAGATACCCGTAACGCAGCCAAATTGTCCGATCTGATCGGCCGGCGTGATTTTAACGCCAACTACGCTCTGATCAACACGCTCATAGACATCGAGAATCTGTCGTGCGCATGAGGCGTCGTTGTCGGACGAATAGAGGTGATCGCCCAGCAACAGCAGAAACGGCTCATTGCCGACCCATTCCTTTGCGCAATGGACTGCATGGCCGAATCCTTCCTGTACGTCCTGTGCCACGAAAGTTATGCGTTGGCCTATGTCCAACAGATATTCGCAGTATCTCTGGTTCTCTCGCGAGAGCTTGTTGAAGCTTTCTATTGGGGGCGGCATCTTGAAGATTTCCTCGAAAAGATCGCGATCCGGCGCCTGAACTATGATGCATACCTCCTCAATGCCGGCGCTGAGAGCTTCTTCCACTATCGCAAGAATAACCGGTTTGGCCCGTCCCTCCCTGTCTATGACGGGGAAAAGCTCCTTTTTCACTGCCTTGGTGGCAGGGAAGAGGCGTGTGCCATAGCCGGCTGCAGGGATTACTGCTTTCCGGATTCTGCGGCCGGAGCGTAGGATAAGCTTCAGGCATGGCATTTTGAGATCCCGCTCGAGTATTTCCATCACCTTGCGCTGGCTGTCTTCGTCCCGGGCGATGAACTGAGCAGAGCCGTCGCCCTGCGATCCGACGCCCTTGCCGCCGTAGATGTACGGCTGTATAGGTGGGTACGAGAGCACCTTATGGAGCACTGGGGCTGCAAGTTGGGACGGGCATGCGGGCGCGACGTACTTGTCGAAGAGGGACTGAGCTTGATTCATTAGTTCGCCGACACGCTTTGCGTCGCCCTTCTTCAGCGCTTCAGCAGCTTGTTCCACAACCGATGCGTTTATCTGACCCAAATACTTCTGGACGTTGCGCTGAACCTCATTTTCGGCAAACGGATAGCAGTGGTTAAGTCTGTTGAGTATTTCCCTGGTATCCTTATTCGCCTTGAGATCCACGATGACAAAATACATGCTGTTGGGAACCGAGAGCTCCTGCACGTCTATTCTGTCTCCGTCGAAAGTCATAAGGATTGGCCTGTTACCGTAGGCGCATCCCTGGTCCAGGCGTCCACATCGCGACGGCGTTGTGATCTCGCCTGTGTAGGCGATTTCCATTTCGCCCTGTATGGTTAGTTTCAGGTCGTAAACGCGGTTGAACGCCCTTGCCACCAGCACACAAACGGCAGCGCTTGATGAAAGGCCTTTTTTTACAGGCAGGTCAGTGAGGTAGTTATCTATTTCCAGGCCTCTTACCCGGTAATGCGTGAGCACCTGATATGCTACTCCAGCCGCATAGCTAAAAAAACCGCCCTCTTCTGCAGCGGCCAACAACGCGCGCGGCTCCATCGGCACTTCAAATGGACCTTTGCGCTCACCGTTATCGAGACTGGCTCTAAGGATGAGCTTGTTTGGGTGGGGCTTGACCTCAGCATGAATTCCCTGGTTGGTACCGGCGATGATGGCATAACCGGGCTCTATTGACGCATTGATACGACGGTAACCTCCCGCCCAGTCGCTATGCTCTCCAAAAAGGCAAATACGTCCCGGAACAAAAAGTTTCATAACATGTCGTTTTCCCTGTATTCGATCCGAATTCCGCAGAAATGTGTGCTTTCTTACCCGAGATTCAGAAACACTTCCACAATTCTTTCAGCGGAATGCCCGTCCCATAGTGGCGGCCGGGACGGACTCCTCACGTTTGTCAAAGCGCGATCCACTGCCTGTGCAATAGCCGGTGGGCTGTTCCCTGCCAAGACACATGTTCCACCATTGTCCTTGAGGGTGATGGGCCTTTCAGTTGTGTTTCTTAGCACGACGCACGGCGTACCAAGGACACAACATTCCTCCTGCAAACCTCCGCTGTCGGTTATCACAACCCTGGCGCGCATCGTCAGACGCAGCATCTCCCGATACGTAAGCGGAGATGTGAGAACAAGCCAGTTTGCGTTTTGCAGTCTTTTCCACATGCTGAATCGTTTCAGATTTTCTCTAGTGCGGGGATGTATGGGCCACACAAGGGGGATGTGGGAGCCGATGGCGCGTTTGATTGTGTCCAGAATTCCAGCAATCACGTCTGATTTATCAACGTTGGATGGCCGGTGAAGTGTCAGAACGGCGTACCCTTCCTCCGGAAAGTATGGGGCGTTGACAGACACACTCTGCAGCTTGCGATGAATAATCTCTGATGCAGAGATGGAAGCCGCGCTTGCGCGGTTCATTTCCAAAGTGTCTATCATTATGTTCCCAACTCTGTGAATCGCCTGCTGTGGACGACCTTCCTTGAGCAGATTCGCGTCCGCGAAATGGTCTGTTGTGAAAAGCAAGTCAGAAAGCGCGTCCGCTACTATGCGGTTGATTTCTTCCGGCATTGAGCGGTCGAAGGAGCGTAGTCCGGCTTCGATGTGCGCAAGCTTTGCTCCTGCTTTGGAAGCAGTTAGCGCGGCAGCGCATACAGCGTTGACATCACCCGCCACAACTACAAAGTCGGGTTTTGCTTGTTGGATGATCTTCTCCAACTCGATCATTGTCTGCCCGACCTGCTCGGCATGGGTTCCGGATCCGATCCCGAGATTGATATCAGGTTCTGGCAGACCGAGGTCTTCGAAGATATCCGCCGACATTGCCCTGTCATAATGCTGTCCAGTGTGGACCAAGGTTGGAGCGAAACGGGACGGGTGGCGGGCTATCTGCCGGAGCAGCGGCGCGATTTTGACAAAGTTTGGCCTGGCTCCCACGACGATTGTTAGTTTCAGCTTGCGGCGGCCCATGCGTACAATCCTAACCACCCAGCCCATGACTTCGCAAGAATCAAAAAGAAACGGGCATGGAACTCGGCACATAAATTGCGTCCATCCTCGTTGTTAGGTAGGTAGGGTGTTCTTGTATGCGCTGATCAGGATGGGCTTGGTGCGTCATGGCGCATGGCATCACGACCCGTGTGCAAGGAGATTCAGGCGAGTATCCTCGACCATCGCTTACCGCGGCACGGAAAGCTCTGCGAAAGAGGGAGTTTGCCATGAAACCATGGGTTTATTTTTCTTCCACGAAAATTGCTTCATATTCCTGCCGGCTTACCGCCGTATCGTACAGACCGATTGTGTCTTCTGTGTGGCGGTTGATGCCCATATAACCAAGACTTGGATCCTCGTAGCGTCTGAATTTATACACCGCATCGTTCATCAGGGCGCTGTTAAAGAGGCCCAGGCTGACCAGCAGTTCAAAATCCTGCACCGTCAGGCCGGTGACGCGCTTGAACAAGCCGGGCTCCAGTTGCGTGATACAATCGCGCAGGGTGCGCTCGCGAAAGTCGGT
>CALETX010000349.1 GCA_937920455.1 uncultured bacterium | reverse complement strand
GAGCTTTGCTCACTATACACCGGTTGTCGGTTCGGCAATCGGTGGAATTCCCGAACAAATAAACGACATGGTTACCGGCAGGTTGTTCCGGCCCGACAACGTCCAGGAGCTTGCGGACGCATTTATATGGATGCTTGCTGACCGCAACCGCCTTTTTGCTATGGCCGAGGCAGGCAGAGCGTTTGTCGAGAAGAACCTAAATATTGACCGTCATATCCATAGCCTCATAGCCCTGTTTTCCGAACTGCAAAAGCAAGCCTCGGTGCTGTAGCAAAAAATGGTTTTCTTTGTTTTGGGAGAAGGAGCAGCATGAAGGAAAAACTCAAACTTTCCGTTCTTGTTTCTTCACTTGCTGTGGGAGGCGCTGAACAACTGCTTTTGATGCTGCTGAAGCACATAGACCATGACCGTTTTGTGACACGTATCTTCTTTCTACGCGATCCAGGCATAGTGGGCAGAGAGGTGATCGAGCTCGGGCATGAAACGGTTGTAAATATTTTGAGTAATCGCATTGACCTGCGCGGGATACCACACCTTGTGCATCTGTTCCGTAAAACTCGCACCGATGTACTGCTCCTTATCAACCATTTAAATACGTTGCTGTACGGGGTTATTTCTGCACGGCTTGCCGGTGTGCCAGCATGTATCAATTGGGAAAATGAAACATTCAAACGATACCCGATCCATTCCCTCACCATGTTTTTTCGCCGCGTACTCCATAAAGGTATCGATGTCGTAGTCGCCGCTGCAGAAGGTCATAAGCAGTATATTGCCGAGGTTGAAAAAATTCCTTTGCAAAAAATCCAGGTCATCTATAATGGCGTTGATGCTGAACGTTTCCACTCATCGTTGACGCCTCAGCAGGCTCGCGAAAAACTAGGAATACCTGCGGACAGCCCTGTGATAAGTATCCTTGCAGTACTCAGGCCTGATAAGGCGCATGAGATCTTTCTGGATGCCGCCACGCATATCCGCAGGGAACTGACAACAGCACACTTTCTAGTCATCGGCGACGGTCCGCAACGGTCCATGCTTGAATTACGCGCTGCCAAAATGGGCTTATCCGACTGTGTTCATTTTCTCGGCTTCCGTCGCGAACTGGCCGATATCCTTGCTGCTGTGGATGTCAACACCCTTTCGTCAAAACCTGAGCAGGAAACGCTTTCGGTTGCAGCCATCGAGGCAATGGCTGCCGGCATTCCGATCGTTTGCACTGATGTAGGATTCATGAACGAAATCGTGATTCCTGGTCAGACAGGGTACCTGGTTCCGATCGGGGATGCACAGACGCTTGCTGATCGCGTGCTCGAGATCCTGCGTAATCCTGATTTGAAACGACAAATGTCTGCAGCGTGTCGGCGACTGGTCGAACAAAAGCTGAGCGCCAGTCATATGGCAGATGCTTTTCAAAGGCTCTTTCTTCAAACATACCTGAGACGGTCTGGACATCCAGAGAACCTATAAAGGGACGACCATGAACGATCGAATACTCATCACTGGTGGCGCTGGTTTTATCGGCTGTCACAGTGCCGCCTACTTTGCACAGAAGGGATATCATATCGTCATCATCGATACCCTGGCACGGCCCGGTGCGGATTCCAACCTGCACTGGCTTCAAACCATGAACATACCTGTAACCCACTACGCAACAGACGTTCGCAACTTCGACGGACTTGCCAAAGTTTTCCAGGCACATGGTCCGTTTGCCGCAGTAATCCATCTTGCTGCGCAGGTCGCAGTGACGACATCGGTGGTCGATCCGCGAACCGATTTTGAAATCAATGCTCTTGGTACGTTCAATGTTCTTGAGTGTTTACGGAGGTTTAGCCCACAGGCACTGCTCATCTACGCCTCGACCAACAAAGTATATGGAGAGCTCCCCTATGTTGCAGTTATTGAGCATGCCATGCGTTATGATTTTCAAACACTGACTGGGATCAGCGAACTCCAGCCTCTTGATTTCCATTCACCCTACGGCTGTTCAAAGGGATGTGGCGACCAGTATGTTATCGATTTTGCCCGTATCTACGGTCTGCATACCGTAAGTTTCAGGCAGTCATGTATTTATGGTGAACGGCAGTTCGGGATCGAAGATCAAGGGTGGGTTGCATGGTTCATCATTGCAGGTTTTTTAGGACTGCCGGTAACAGTCTACGGCACAGGGAAACAGGTGCGCGACCTTTTATACATTCACGATCTGACCGAACTCTACGGCTATGCCCTTGAAAACAAAGATCGTCTCAATGGCATGGCGTTCAATGTAGGAGGGGGACATCACAACGCCTTGTCATTGCTGGAATTTATAGACCTGCTTAAAACAGAAGGGCTCAGCCTTGACATCAGTTTTGAACCCTGGCGTCCAGGCGACCAAAAAATTTTTATAAGTGACAACACGAAGGCCAGAGAGATTCTAGGATGGGAACCGCGGACATCATATCGCGATGGCTGTGCCAGACTGATCTCTTGGGTTGCGGACAACCGTGAAATTCTTCTCAGTGCAATCACCAAGTACCGCCAA
>CALETX010000348.1 GCA_937920455.1 uncultured bacterium | reverse complement strand
CCACGACATAATCCGTAAACGCCTCGGCCGGTCGAGAACGAGAAAAAGCAGCAGAGTAAAATAGCAATACTTGAAAGCCTCAGGAATTGTCATCATCATGCCATCCCAATAGGTATTGGCCACATGCGACATCACTGATGACAACCAAAGCCCCCCTAGCAGCCACACAACCGGTGTGCCTGATGGTGTCCTGAGCGTTCCGGTGTGCAGCTCCATCAGACACGCAATCGAGGCAACCACAGTCACCACATCCAGTATCGGCCACCCATAAAGCGCCGGCACCAGCCACTCCTGCGGCCTCCAGAAAACAAGCGCCACAAACAGCATTGTCAGGAAAAAAGTCACGTCGGCCTTTTCCGCCCTATCTCCCCTCGGACGGAACTCCAAGAAATATGATCCTCAACGTGCTGAGCACAATCTGCAGATCCATGGCAAGCGACATATGCTTGATATAGTACAGATCGTACTCCAGCTTCCTCACGGCATCCTCAGTGGTCTGCCCGTAAGGATACCGTATCTGCGCCCATCCTGTCAGGCCCGGCATCACGTTTTCGCGCTCCCTGAAATACGGAATGAGACTCTCAAGCTCCTGCACGATCTCCGGACGCTCGGGACGCGGTCCGACCAGGCTCATCTCCCCACGCAGCACATTCACAAACTGCGGAATCTCATCCAGCCTGAACCGCCTCAGAAATCGTCCCAACGGCGTAACCCTCGGATCGTCACGGCCAGCCCATACGGGACCAGTCACGGCCTCGGCGTCCGGTCGCATGGTCCTGAACTTGTGTATTCGAAACACCCGACCGAACCTGCCAACACGCTCCTGCGCATACAGAACCGGCGCGCCCGGCTCCGCAACCTTTATCGCCGCCGCAATCATTACAAACACCGGCGCAAGAACAGCGAGCGCAGCGAGTGAAACCAGGACGTCCGCCAACCTCTTCCATTGCGCCACGCCAGGGCCGCCTGAAACCAACACGAGATCAGTCAGATACGCTTCATTGAGCGCCTCTAGAGGCGTCCTGCCGCAGTATATCTCCACCACTGCCGAGGTAGTCAGGACTTCTACCCCCTGAAACCTCAACCTGCGCAACTGCGGATTCGCCGCGACGTTCTGAAAAGAATCCTCGCTTCCCATAACGACAAGGTCAACCCCCAACCCGATTAAAAGCCCATCCATTTCCTCCTCCCTGCAAGCAAGAACCGGAACCCCTTCAATGGAGCCGCTAGCCTCCGCGCCGCCTTCCCCCGCGCCCCTCTTCGCCAGAAAGGCAACCACACGGTGTACCGGCAACACCCACTTTGATTCCAGAATGGCCTTCATCTCCCTCGCACGCTCTCCGGTCCCTATGATCGCGCATCTGCAGACGAACCATTCGCTCCTGAAAAGTGCCCTGTAAACGAAAAGCTTGAGCGCAAGGGAAAGAACACTGTACCACGTCAGCGAAAGAAACAACACACCGCGTCCCAACAGAAGCCTGAACCAGCCGTATGAAGTCACACTCAAAATAACCGTCGCAAACATCAAGGAGAAAAACCACGTTACCACCAAGTTGAAACGAGAGTAAATGGCCTGCAGCCTGTATCCTCCAGCCACATAGTTCGCGATTACCACGCCCCCAATGAGTATGAGCCAGCCGTCGAGATGACCGGTGATATACTCGCCCCATTCGGCCGGCGCAAAACGCGTCATGGCGGCGATGGCGCACCCCGTTGCCAAACATGCAACGTCCAGTGCCGCAAGCCATGCGACTTGGCCTTTAATGTGAGAGCGGGCGGGGACCATGCCTACTCCATTGGAAGAAATGTCCGCCTGAGCCACTTGACCGCCGAACTCACAATCCCCCCAACGGAAGTGCGGCGGCGACGACGCATCCTGACGTCGTGGCGACCCTCGCCGTAATAGTAGTAATCGTAACCGTAAGCGTATGCGTTACTGTAGTAGGCGTAGTTCGGATAATGGTACGTGTAGTAAAGACTGCTGATCCTGTGCATCTCTATGCTATTGAGAATCATCCCCAGAATGTGCGCATCCCTCAGCATGTCCAGAGAATACCGCACAAGCGGCTTGGGCGTGTGATTCACCCGCGCCACATACAGCACCACCCCCACCCCCTGGGTGGCGAGAATCACCGTGTCAGTCACCCGCAGCACAGGCGAAGAATCCAGAAAAATATAGTCGTAATCATCCTGAATCTCGACAAACAGGCCGGGTATGTCTGATGACTGCAGCAATTCGGCCGCATTTTCCTCGCTGCTTCCAGTCGGAGCAAGCCACAAATTCTCAATGCGCGTGGGGCGAATGACTTCCTTCAGCGATCTGCCGCCCCTCAAGCAGTCGGTCACGCCAGGTTCCCTCTCAAGACCAAGCGACCTGTGCAGCCGACCGCGGCGAAGATCCATGTCAACCAGCAGAACTCGTTTACCCATCTGCGCAACCATTATCGCCAGATTTAGCGTTGTGAGAGTTTTGCCCTCCTTTGAATCCGCGCTGGTCACGAGAACAATCTTCTCGTTCGCCTTCGCCAGCGCCGTCAGCACGGTCGTTCGCAGCGCCCTGTATGCTTCAACCGCACCGCTTGAGTGCTCCTCAGTCACAATCGGCCTGATCGTCTTCTCAAGTCCGCTGTGCACCCAGTATGGCACCCCGCCAAGAAACGGAACGCCAAGAACTTTCTCTACATCAGCAATTGTCTGTATCTTGTTGTCAAGCGCCTGGGCAACAACAGCCAGCCCGAATCCCGAACCAAGCCCCAGCACAAGCGCCATCATCAGAACCTTGAGCGGATCCGGCCATACAGGCCTCTCGTCTGTCTGCACCGGCTCCACAATTCTGAAATGCTCCGCTTTCAGCTCCTCGGAAACACGCATGTCGTGAAGCCGCGAATAAAGCATGTTATAGTTCGACTCGAACCGCCCCACCACAGCCGCCAGCCTGTTCAGCTCGGCGCGCCTCTGGCTGGCCAGCAAATTTCGCGCCTGCCACTTGTACTCGGCCGACTCGATCGCATTCAGTTGAATCTGAAGGGCCTTGTGTCTGTCCTGAAGCATTCCCAACTCGATCTCCGCCGCCAGCTCAAGTTGCTTGCGCAGATTCTCTATCTGCTGACGAATCGCCCTCATCTCCGGATGCTCCGGCCTCAGATTCTCCGCCATCTCCTTCTCACGCTGCTCCGCCCGGGCCAGCTTCACCCTCAGTTCACGCCAGCCGGCGATAGTGTCCCTCAACTCCTCGCCGCCTTCGGCTTTCAAGGGCTCGGGCAAGGAAGGCTTCGAATATTCCTCGCCAGTCCCACCGGTATCCTTTCCCTCAGCCGACACGCCACCAGTCTCCGGCTTGAGCGGCGCAATCGCGCCTGTCTCCCTCGTGAGCTTGTGAACATTACCAATCACAACCGCGTTGGCGTCCTTCAGAGCCGGAAACTGCGCCTCAAGCAGCATCAACTCGGTTGTGAGCTGATTCCGCCGCTCCATCAACGCCGCCAGATACGCGCTCTCCATCGAGCCTTTCGTCTCGACCCGCGCTATGTCGTGAAGCCGCTGGTATTCTATCAGATCGTCCTCTGCCCTTCGGATCTTGTCTTCGAGCTTAGCCAGTTCGTCTTCAAGCGTGCGCGCCGCATTGTCCGCCGCCATCCGCTGAATACTCGTCCACTCAGCCTCGTGCTCCTCCAGAAGCACCGCCAGATACTGCTCGGCATAACCCGGCCGGTCGCTTTTCACGTTGATGTGCATTGTGGCCGGAATCCGCCGGTCCTGCTGCACCTCCACCGGCAGCATCATCCGCTTCTCGCCTCGCATCACATCCGACCACTCCGGCAATAGGCGCCGTACCGCCTGTCTCCGGAGACGCTCGCTTTCAAGAAGATACGCATGCGCCGAGAACGACCGCCACGGAGAACTGCCTGACGCAACCTCAAGATTCGGGTCTCTGTAGATCATGATCTTGCAGTGCGTCAGATAGGACTTGGGCGCAAGATTTATGAAAAGGACCCCGCCCAGCAGCGCGTAGAGAAAACACAGCGCTATAATCTGCCACCGGAACAAGAGAATCCCGATGTAAAGCCGGAAATCAACCTTGCCCTGTTCACTCTCAACCATTCGATATCCCAAACCACTCCGCCTTGCGCCAGCATTTCTCCGCCCTGTCCATCAGAACAGACTGATCCTGCGCGCCGGCACCACAACTCGGTCCCCATTCTCCAGCGGGAAATCATGCTCCGGCCGCCCATCCTTGAGCACCTTCTCCACGTCAACGCGGATCTCCCGCTCCTTGCCGTCTTTGTCTCTCCGAAGCACCTTAACCGCCTTCTTGTTCGCATACATCGGAAACCCGCCCAGCTTCAGCGCAAGATGCAGCATCGTGCATGGCTCAACTGCCGAAAATCTGTACACCCCGGGCCTCTGAACCTCCCCCAGCACAAGTATCTCCTTCTCCCCGCCGTCAGTCACGCCAGCCTGCGCTCCACTCGAGTAAACAAACACCACATCGTTGTTCTTTAATTCAACCTCAGGCACCGAAGGCTTGCCATCGGGCGACACCAGGGCATGCTCCTCGCCCTCCAACGAAGCCGCCACCGCCGAAAGAAGCCCGTTCCGCACTATCTTGACTCGCGCGCCCGTCGCTGACGGTTTCAGACCGCCTGCTCTCAGCAAAGCGTCGTTCAGCAGTATCGTGTCGCCGGCCCCGATTTTGATGATGCCTGGCTTGTTCACCGCTCCGGAAACCATCACGCTGTCATACGACGCGCGGACAATGCGCACCCTTACCGTGGCATTCTTAAAATCCCGCGCTTTCAAAACATCCCGTATCTTGCGCTCCGCCTCCTTCTCCGTCTTGTTAAAAAGAATCACAGGCCCAACATACCCAAGCTCCACCGCCCCGATTTCATTCACATGGTAGCTTCCATCAAGGCTCGGATCCTCCACCACGCTGATCTGAAGTATCGAGTCGGGCTGAATTCTGAGCGAACCCCCTTTTGTTTCAGCCACAGCATCGCCCGTGCCCTCAACTGCCAACGGCGGCAGCGATGACACGGGCATGTCCGGAGCATCGCGCGACAGAGGAGCCTCAGCTGAAGGCCCCGGCGGATTCTCCCGGATATCCTTGAGGATTTCCGAAAGGATCTCATCCCGCGAAGGCGTCGTGGAGCAGCCGCCGGCCAGGAGTGCCGCGACCGCCAGCACGCTCAAAACCTTCTTCCTTACGCTCAGACGCTCCATCCCCTATTTCATCCCTCCGATCTGTCTCCGGAACGCTCATTACACCTTATTAACGCAAAACTCAACCCGTCAACGCCAATTCTCATCCATCTTCGGCAGCATGTTCAGGGCTTCCTCCGCATCTGCAAGTCCCTTTCTATGGCCAGCAATAGCGCCCTTGCCCGAGTCTCTATTGCCGTTGACGTTGTCGGATTCTTTACAACAGTTGTGATCTTCCCCCGTGCCTCTTCGTATTCGCCCAGCGTGGCCAAAACCTCCGCCGAGTTCAGCAGTATCTCAGACCATGCGTAGTCATCAGCCCTCGCGTTCTTCACCGCACTGTCGGCGTATTCCCGGGCTTTTGCAAAATCGCCGCTCTTGAGGCAGACCATGGCCGCCGTGTCTAGAACTGCCGGATTGTCTGACCCTTTCGCAAGCAGCGCCTGCAGCATCTCGCGGGCGCGGGGCAGAGTCTTTGGATCCTGCGCCAGTGTGTACACGAGGTTATTTAACACGCTGAGCTTGTCCGGATACATCTTATGCGCAGCCTCGAGTATCGAAACCGCCTTTTCAAGCCTCCCGTCCAGCCTGGCAGCCTCGGCCGCAAGAAGCAGCGACCTGCCCCCAACCCTGCTCATGTCGTCCTCCACCACCGGCAAAAGAACCGCCATCGCCCTGCGCGTATCGCCCCTTATGAAATACGCCTCGCCAAGCCGCTCGGACCATATGGGATCGTGTTTGAACTGCTCCCTCAAATGCTCAAGCGCCGCTATTGTGTCCATATCCTTCGCAGCCCCCGCGGACTTGATCTCCACCAGCACACGATAGAACGGCGAAGGATCTCGCGAAACTGCCACGCCTTTCAACGCGCAAGCCTCCGCCCACTTCGCGTCCCTTGCCACAAGCGCACACTGAAGACTAAGCACGGTCGAGGAAAGAAGACCGCGACTTCTGCTCTCTGCATCCCGCGCGGCGGCTGCCGCCGCCTCAATAGCCCCGTGCCTCAACAGGAAATCCCCCGCAGCAACCATGGTCCCGACAGCATACCGGCCCCGGGCTGCCTCGACCTCCTTCAGCGCCCAGTCGCCGGTCCCTTCCTCCCGCATCCTCGTCACAAGAGACGCCAGCCATATGTCCGGATCATCTGGACATGCCGCACGAGCTTTGCTAACAGTCTCCCAATCCCCTTCCGTCAGCGCCGTCAGCATCCTCCACAACACAACCGAGTTCGGAAGCTCCTCCACAGCCAGACGCGCCGCCTTCTCAGCGTGCCCATACCTGCCAGCGCACGCCTCCAGCGTCGCCAACCACATCAAAAGTCCACCCCTCTCCAGATCATCCCGCCCGGCAGAACGCCATGCGGAAGGATCCCCTCCCTGCCCTGTGCCCCCTGACGCGTACCAGGAAGCGCCAAGCCGACCGAGATTGCGCCTGAACTCGCCTCGCGCCTCCCCAGCAATCTTCTCAAACTTGCTGCGCTGACGCGACACAGCTTCTCCAGACGTGTAATCCGGCCAGCGCCGGCGAATGGACAGCTCAGCCGGAGGCTCCAGGTAAAACGGCCCCGCAGGCATCATGTTCTCTGCCAGAAGAACCCCCGCAACGCGCGCCGCCTTGATGGCTTCCTCCCTGCGTCCCGTAGCCCCAAGAAGATAAGCCAAGGCAACCGGATCAGCCTCGTTACCCATCTGTTCGAGCAGAAACAGCGCTTGCTCGTTGTAACCGAAGCTCCGCCATATGGCTGCCTCCATGTCCTGAAGGGATTTGGCGCCCGGATACATTCTCCGCGCCCTTTGCAGCCACTCCATGGCGCAGGCCGCCATGTTCAAATTCATCAGCGCTTTCGCCATGAGCTGGGCAGCGGTGATGCCCGGCGAACGCGAGATCTTGT
>CALETX010000347.1 GCA_937920455.1 uncultured bacterium | reverse complement strand
TGAGGGCGATGGCCAGCCTTTTCCATCCACGCGCGGAACTGCCGGACGGATTTTATGGCGGATCGGCAGGAGGGGGGTGGGATGACAAGCGGATTCTGGCGGTGCTTGCTAGACGGCCATGTTCTGCGGCTGATTTGGCTGCGCTCTCGGGAATGGAGGAGGGTGTGCTGCTGGAACGTCTTATGGCGCTTGAGAGAGAAGGTTTGGTCCGTAGAAGCGACACGGGCGGCTGCTGGATTCGCCGGTGAATTGTCATGTTGTGCTCCTGATTTGGCTGGCATGACGTTGTGGCTTGAAGTAGCGTGATTGAGAGCGCTTACAGAGGCCGGGAACGAAGTTATGATACAATTCCTAAGAAAACTGATCGGAACGAAGCATCAGCGCGATCTGCGCAGGCTGAGGCCGATAGTGGATCGCATCAACGCCATTGAAGTTGAGTATCAGAAGCTTTCCGAGGAGGCGCTGCGCTCTAAAACCGCTGAGTTCAAGGACAGGCTTAGCCGGGGCGAGACTCTTGACGATATCATGCCAGAGGCTTTTGCCGCGGTGAAGAATGCCTGCCGCCGGCTGTGTGGAACGACAGTCGAGGTGTGCGGCCATCCGATCAAATGGGACATGGTGCCCTTTGATGTGCAGATCATGGGTGGGATTGTGCTGCATGAGGGCAAAATAGCGGAGATGGCGACAGGGGAGGGCAAGACGCTTGTGGCCACTATGCCGCTTTATCTCAACGCACTCACGGGAAAGAATGTTCATCTGGTCACGGTGAACGATTATCTTGCAAGACGCGACGCACAGTGGATGGGGGCGATTTACAGGTATCTGGGGCTGACTGTGGGGTGCATACAGAACACGATGACACCCGCGGAGAGACGCGCTCAGTACGCATGCGACATTACTTACGGAACGAACAGTGAATTCGGTTTTGACTATCTCCGCGATAATGGCATGGCATACGATCCGGAAAGTCAGGTTCAACGCGGCCACTGGTACGCGATAATAGACGAAGTGGACAGCATTCTGATTGATGAGGCCAGGACTCCGCTGATCATTTCAGGACCCGCGCCTGTCTCGACCAACCAGTATTACGAGCTCAAGCCCAAGGTTGAGGATTTGGTTCGCAGGCAGAGAGATCTGTGCAGCCGACTGATTCAGGAGGCCAAGGATCTTCTCTCCAAGGGGCAGGAGGAAGAAGCTCAGCTTAGGCTTTATCAAGTGCATCAGGGCATGCCGAAGCACAAGCAACTCATGCACATGCTCGAGGATCCTCACACAAGAAAGCTTCTCGAGAACATAGAGCGTGCCATGCTGACTGACATGCGCAAAGAGCAGGCTCGCGCATTGAGGGAGGAACTCTATTTCACAATAGACGAACGCAACCACGACGCGACCCTCACTGAAAAGGGATGCGAAGCGATGAGCCCGGGAAATCCCGAAGCCTTTGTCGTTCCGGACATCGTCAGCGCCATGGCCGAGATAGATGCCGATTCATCGCTTTCCGAGGCTGAACGCGTCAGGAGAAAACAGGAGACACAAGAGGCCTTTGCCCGGCGCAGCGAACGCATTCATAATGTTGATCAGCTCATACGCGCATACTGTCTTTATGAGAAAGAAGTCGAATATGTGGTCCAGAACAACCAAGTGCTTATAGTTGATGAGTTCACGGGCCGGATCCTGCCTGGGAGGCGTTGGAGCGATGGACTTCATCAGGCCATTGAGGCGAAGGAGGGCTTGAGGGTCGAACGCGAGACCCAGACGCTTGCAACGATTACGATCCAGAACTATTTCAGGATGTACAAGAAGCTTGCCGGAATGACTGGCACTGCCGAGACCGAGGCCAGCGAGTTTCGCGAGATATACCACCTTGATGTGGTGGTCATACCGACCAATAGGCCCGTGCGGCGCATGGATTACAATGACGTCGTGTACAAGACGCAGCGTGAGAAATACAAAGCCATCATCGAGGAGATCGCCGACTGCTATCGGAGAGGACAGCCCGTGCTGGTTGGGACGATCAGCGTCGAAGTCTCCGAACTGCTCAGTCGCATGCTCCGACGGGAAAAGATACCTCATAATGTGCTGAACGCCAAGAACCATGAGCGAGAGGCGGAAATAGTCATGAGAGCCGGCCAGAAAGGGGCGGTGACAATCGCCACCAACATGGCTGGACGCGGCACTGACATAAAGCTGGGCGAGGGTGTAGTGACTATTCCAAGGGAGATAATCGAGTCTGATCTGCGCCTTGATGACAAGCTTCCTAATGGGAAGACAATCCGCGATCATCTCATGGAAAATCCGTGCGGATTGCATGTCATAGGGTCGGAGCGCCACGAAGCAAGGCGAATAGATCGGCAGCTTCGTGGGCGATGCGCAAGGCAGGGAGACCCGGGGTCTTCTCGTTTTTACGTTTCGTTGGAAGATGATCTGATGCGTTTGTTTGGATCTGACAGGATCGCGGGCATCATGAGCAAGCTCGGCCTCGAAGAGGGACAGCAGTTGGAACATCGCTGGCTGAATCGTTCGATTGAAACCGCCCAGCGAAGGGTGGAGCAACAAAACTTTGCGATCCGCAAGCGAACACTTGAATACGATGATGTGATGAACCGCCAGCGAGAACTGATCTACGGATTCAGGGGTGATATTGTCCGCAGACAGAACGTTCGTGAAGTCATCTACGACATCTTCAACGATGTGATAGAACGCGAGATAGAGGTTGACCTTGCAGATGACAGTGAGGCGGCCGTAAAGGCCGTTGCGGAATGGGCAATGCGAACGTTTCCGATAGTCGTCAAAGCGGATGGGCTTGCCGCCGGCAAAGGTG
>CALETX010000346.1 GCA_937920455.1 uncultured bacterium | reverse complement strand
ACCAATGCCGCATGCGTTGGAAATATGTGTCTGTGGATGAGTACCAGGACCTTGATGAGGCCCAATACCTGCTTTTGGCCGAGCTCGTTCCGCCAGGCGGCAACATATTCGCAATCGGCGACCCGGACCAGGCCATCTACGGCTTTAGAGGAGCGAATGTGGGCTTCTTTCATCGTTTCGTGCAGGACCATCCAGACGCACGTGTGGTAGTGCTCAAGCGCAACTACCGATCGGGTCAGAAAGTGGTCCGGGCCGCGCTTCAGATGGTCAGACCGGCCACGCTTGTTCCGGAAAGGGTCCTTGAAAGCGTCGTCAGCGATGAAATCCCAGTCACGATTCATGAGGCCGCAACCGACAAGGCGGAGGCGGAATTTGTGGCTGCCACCATAGAACGCTTAATCGGCGGGCATGGGTTCTTTTCTGTTGATAGCGGCCGCGCCGCTGGCGATCCCGACACCGAGAACCTCTCATTCTCAGACTTTGCGGTTCTGTACCGCACAGAAGCCCAGGCGCCGGTTATTGAGGAAGCGCTTCTGCGATCCGGCATGCCATTTCAGCGCCGATCACACAACCGTCTTGCCGACAACTCGCTATTTGAGCAACTGCTCGACCTGTGCCGTTCGTGTCAATGGAATCGGAGTAAGGTCGAGAGCAAACTCTCTGAACAATCTCGGACCCCGGCTGCGAAAGAGGATGTCGAGCAACTGCTCGCCTGGCTGTTCCAGGCCGTCGAACTGTACGGAGCGGATTCCATCCGTGACCGCGCACGGTTTTCATGCGACGTTGACATGTGGGATCCCCGCGCTGACAGAATTTCGCTGCTTACTCTTCATGCGGCCAAAGGACTCGAGTTTCCGATTGTGTTCATCACAGGCTGTGAACAGGACATCCTCCCACTCCGGTTTGGGAATATGTCCAGTCCGGAGGCGGACGACGAGGAGCGCCGGCTGCTTTTCGTAGGCATGACCAGGGCACAGCGCCGCCTCATCCTGTCTCATTCCCGAATGAGATTATGGCGTGGCAAGGTCAGACCGATGCGACCATCGCCTTTTCTTGACGATATCGAGGAGTCTCTAATCGAAAAGCAACGGGATGTGTTGTCTAAAACCCGCCCACATGAACGGCAGTTGACTCTGTTCTGACACCCCAGCAGCGCCTTCCGGACGTACAGAACTCCATCAGAGAAGCCGCCGTTTCGTGTTTACATTGAAACACGCCTGTGGAAATCTTCGGCGCCACAAGGAGGTTTGCGCAGGCAGGTGACACAGGAATATCTGATTCTTGCGGTCTTTGTGCTCTGCTATATTCTTTTTGCTGTTTTTCCCAGAAGACGATCATGGGTTGCGGCATGCGGATCCCTTACACTCATTGCCTGCAGGACAGTTTCCCCCATGCAGGCAGTCCAGAAGCTGGTGAACTGGAACGTAATGGGCCTGTTCTGGGGAACGCTGGTCCTGGCTGAGCTTTTCATGCTTTCCAAGGCGCCGGCCATGATGGCCGAATCCCTGATCGCGAGAACACGAACGGGCCGGGGGGCCATGCTTGCGCTCTGCGCCCTTGCCGGCGCGCTTTCAATAGCAGTGGAAAACGTCGCGGTTGTGCTTCTTTTCGCGCCCGTCGCATTCAGCCTCAGCGAACGATTGAGGATGAATCCAACTCCCTTGTTGATAGGTGTTGCCGTGTGCACCAACATTCAGGGAACCGCCACCATGATAGGCGACCCGCCCAGCATGATCCTTGCAGGCTACATGAAAATGGGTTTCCTCGATTTCTTCGTCTATCACGGCCGAGCAGGAATCTTCTTTGCCATAGAACTGGCCGCGATCACTGCCCTGCTTGTTCTGGCATGGTTCTACTGGAGGCATGGAGAAGCTTCCACTCCAATCGAAATCGAGCATCCACTGTCATGGTTCCCAACGGCGCTCCTTGGCCTTTTGGTGATCGGCCTTTCTTTCTCCACCATGATTGATCCGGATTTCAAGTGGTTTGCGGGCGCCTGGTCAATGACCCTGGCGGCCCTTGCGCTGATTTGGCTCGCCGCTTCCGCCCGATGGCTCCCCTTCGGCAGATTTGTCGCGTCTCTTGACTGGGACACCACGGTGTTTCTTGCGGGAGTCTTTGTCATTGTGGGAGCGCTCAGCACTTCAGGGTGGCTGCAGCGCATTGCGGATACGCTTGCCAGATTGCCCGGCGCAGGTCCTCTGGGATTATTTCTCCTGCTTGCCGGCGTCTCATTGGTATTGTCCGGATTCATTGACAATGTCCCTTTCCTCATGGCCATGATTCCCGTCGCTCAGGATGTTGCGAACAATGCTGGTGTGCCTCCGCCATTGCTGCTCTTCGGCTTGCTCGTCGGCGCTTGCCTCGGGGGGAACCTCACGCCCATTGGCGCATCGGCCAACGTCGTTGCCGCCGGCCTGCTCAAGCGCAGAGGTTACCCCCTGAGGTTTGCCGCCTATACAGCCATCGCCATTCCTGTTACAGCGGTGGCGCTTACAGTCTCGCTGGCCTTCGTCTGGTTCGTGTGGTCCAGGTAACAGGTCTCACCAACCGGCGAGACTGAAATGGCCGGG
>CALETX010000345.1 GCA_937920455.1 uncultured bacterium | reverse complement strand
CGGCTTCGCTATATCCCACAAGATCCATTTTGTTGACGACAAGCACCATGTGAGGAACGCCAAGCAGAGAAGCTATGAACGCATGACGTTTTGTCTGAGTGACCACGCCATTCCGAGCGTCAACCAGCAGCAGCGCGAGATTGGCCGTAGAAGCGCCAGTCGCCATATTTCGTGTGTACTGCTCATGGCCAGGAGTGTCGGCTATGATGAATTTGCGCCGTGGCGTGGAGAAATAGCGGTACGCCACATCAATGGTTATGCCCTGCTCTCGCTCCGCCTTCAGACCGTCCGTCAATAATGCGAGGTCTATTTTTTCGTCCGACGTCCGCTCCTTTGAAAGCCGCTTAAGCGCTGCGAGATGATCCTCATACACACTCATCGAGTCGTGCAGCAATCGTCCGATGAGCGTGGACTTGCCGTCGTCTATACTGCCGGCCGTTGCGAATCGCAAAAGATCCTTGCCTTCGTTCTGCTTCAGAAACTCTTCTATGCTTGCCATGTGTCCCCGATCAATAGACTCTCCGCGCGAGTCCTTCAAAAATACCCTTCTCTTTTCTTGATCTCCATAGAGCCTTCCTGGTCATGATCAATAACCCGCGTTGCCCGCTCCGAGACGCGCACGGTCATCATTTCTTCGATTATTTCAGGAACGGTTCGAGCAGTCGACCTTATCGCCCCTGTGCACATGTAACAGCCAAGAGTCCTGAACCGGCACATAACCTTTTGTGGCTTCTCTCCAGGCTTAAGCGGAATCGGCCCATCAAGCGGAATAAGTTGATCGTCCCGGACGATCATTTCGCGTTCGGCGGCGAAATACATTGGAACAACAGGAATCCTCTCAAGATGAATGTATTGCCAAACATCCAGCTCCGTCCAGTTCGAGAGAGGGAAAACCCTTATGGATTCTCCCTTGTTGACCCGAGCGTTGTAAAGATTCCAAAGTTCCGGCCTCTGATTTCTTGGATCCCACTGGCCCTGCGCATCGCGGAAGGAAAATACTCTCTCCTTGGCCCTGGATTTCTCCTCCTCCCTTCGCGCCCCCCCGAACGCAGCGTCAAAGCCATATTTGCTCAATGCATCAAGAAGAGCGCGGGTTTTCAACAACGCGCAACAGGCCTGAGTCCCGATTTCAAAGGGACTAATCACTCCAGCCTTCTCGTGGCGGTAAACAAGCAACTCAGCTCCTATTTCCTTCGCAAACCGGTCCCTGAACTCGTACATTTCGCGGAACTTGTATCCTGTATCAACATGAAGCAATGGAAAGGATATCTTGCCGGGATAAAACGCCTTCTGGGCCAACCGTACCATGCAGGACGAGTCCTTCCCAACCGAGTAAAGCATCACAGGCCTCTCAAACTCCGCCACTACTTCTCGAATAATGTGAATACTCTCGGCCTCAAGCTGGCGAAGATGACTCAATGAATATTTTCTCATTCTCTGACCATCACATTTCCGCAAGGTAGCGCAAAATCAGACGCGCCGCTTCTCGTTCGCTTTCCTTTACTGTGTTCACCACAATCTCAGGATTGGTCGGTTCCTCAAAAGGATCACTGATTCCGGTAAAAAAAGGAATCTCCCCTCGCCGCGCCCTCGCATACAACCCTTTCACGTCCCTTTTTTCACAGACTTCAAGAGGGGTAGCCACATACACTTCAACAAATCGCCGACACAGGCTACGCACGTAATCACGAGATTCTCGATAGGGAGAAACCATGCTAACAAGCACAGTTACTCCATGCTTCTCAAGGAGGCTCGCAGTATAGCCGACACGCCTGATGTGTTCGTCGCGCTCTTGTCTCGTGTAACCCGTGTTCGGGAACATCGCCCGAATCGCGTCTCCATCCAAATGTTCAAATTCAACACCACGCTCACACAGCAAAACCCCCAACGCCTTGGCAATGGTTGACTTGCCAGAACCGGAAAGGCCAGTGAACCAGACAACTGCCGGGGCAATCCGTTGCTGCGCCACCCTTACCCTCCTTTGTCTTCACAAACACGCTATTCTATACCTGTGACCGCATTGTGCAAACACTTTCACTACGGCCCATCCAGCCGCAGCAGGCGTGCAGGCCCCCCAACCTTTTCTCACATGCTGGTCAAGTGGCCTCATTCTGGCCATTGCCCATCAAACACCTGTTTGGGATGAATTCTGGTCTTGCCCAGTTTGATCACTTGCTTATAAGCCAAAGCTCTGCAGCTCAAACAAGCTCCATACAAGACCGGTCAAAACCGCGGCTCCGACTATGCAGCCAGCAGTTTACGCAGCAGAACTTTTCAGCTTACGAGAAAAGGCTCCGCAGGTATACAAGGCTCCTGAGGAGAACGGCCGCTGGCCGGATTGACAATCATCCCCGGCCACGGATCAAGCCGACCGGAGAGTAAAGGATCTTTCGTCTCTTTCATCCAGGAATGGAGCTTCGTTCGCATTTCATCGAGCACAACAGCATGCGATTGATCATGGGCAACGCTGGCCGTCTGAGCCGGATCGTGAACAAGATCGTAAAGGTTTTCTGCGGGTATAATCCTGTTCGCCCAGCCGTTTCGAAGCATCTCCTCCTTGGAGACGCTGTCGTCACAATTCGGCAGAACCGGTCCACGCTCCGGCCCGTAGCGCCTGATGTACGCGTAGCGGTCGGTCCTCACGACACGCATCGGCTCCACAGCAGCATGCCAGTTGACTTCAGCATAAACCGCGTCATGAACCTGGATTCTCTCTCCATTGATCAGCGGAAGCAGACTGGATCCGGCCACCCATTCCGGAATCGGGATGTTTGCCAGGCTGCAAATCGTCGGAAAAACGTCAATTTGGCTAACCAGCGAGTCAATCACTTTCCCCCCTGAAAAACCGCATGGCCCACGCATCATCAACATAATCCCGATTCCCCAGTCGGTGAGGTTGCATTTCATGTTCGGGAATGCGATTCCGTGGTCGGTGGTAATAACAACCAGGGTATTATCTGAAAGACGTGACGAATCCAGCGCCTCGAGGACAGTGCCCATGCAGGCGTCAAGACGAGAGACCGCCGCCGCAAAATCCGCAAAATCACGACGGATTTCTGGAATGTCCGGCAGACAACTCGGCACTCTGATCCACCGCCCGTCGCCAAGCGGTGATTCATCGCCGTTATGCCACTGAATCCCCTTGCCGGTCCGATGTGTGAAACCAAAACCGCACGAGAGGAAAAATGGCTGAGAAGGATCTGCTTCGTGAATATAGGTGGCGGCTCGTTCGGCAAAGAATTTGTTCCATTGCCAAACGTCCCAGCGACCTGCCGGCGTTGGCGATTCCTTATCAAGATACCGATCGTAACCGAGGAACTCCCACGCCCTCTCATTGCCAATCTCGTGATGCACGCCACTGAGCGCTGTCGCATAGCCCTGCTTCTTGAGATAATTCGACAAATGCCACGAATAATCATTCAGTCTGGCCCCTCTATGAGCGAGGCCAATCATGCCGTTTACGTGAGGCCATGTTCCGGTAAGCAGCGAAGCTCTGCTTGGAGAACATGTCGGCCCCGCGCAGAATGCATTGCGGAACACTACACCTTGCTCCGCAAAACGCTGCAACGCCGGCGTTGACAATGGATAACCATATGGCTGGATGAATCTGCCGGTGTCGTGCGAATGAATATATAGAATATTCATCATCCTCCACAGTAGTCACTATGGTCTATGTACATCTTGCCCGCTGGGAGTCACCTCACGGCGTGTCAATAGCACTATGGCCATTCACACGAACAAAATCGTACATAGAACCTCCGCCTCCAACAAGCTTTTCCGCCCTTCTATTCAGGCCGATGCTATTGACAGGAAGCCCACATTCCTGTTTGAATGCAGAGCATGAAAACAACTCTTTCATTCGCCATATATGCGCTTTCTGCGGCAACGGTTGTCTCGGCAGCGGCACAGGACAAAATCGTCAAGATCGCCACAGTAAGCCCTTTGTCTGGACCACAGGCAAGCCTGGGCGAAATGATAAAGTTAGGTGCACAGATCGCCATTGAATCGCAACAGCCTGCCTTTGCGGGCCTTGGCTTGAAAATCGAAATCCTCCCACAGGACGACCAAGCCTCACCAGACGTGGGAGTGGCCGTGGCCAAGCGCCTCGTCAATGACAAGGACGTACTAGGAGTGGTCGGCCATCTTAACTCTGGAGTGGCTATACCTGCGTCAGAGGTGTACAAGGATCACAATTTGGTCATGGTCTCTCCCGCAAATACGAATCCGAAAATCACCGATAGACAATACCTGTGCGTGAACAGGGTATGTGGGCGAGACGACGTCCAGGGACCTGTTGGCGCCGAGTTCGCAGTCGGAGATCTAAAGGCCAAGAACATCTTTGTCATCAACGATAAGACGGCCTATGGGCAAGGTGTCGCTGAGGCGTTTCGCAAAAAGGCGGAGGAAATGGGGGCGAAAATCGCGGTCTTCATCGGAACCGAGGAGAGAGCAAACTTTCAGCCCATTATCCTGCAGATGAAAGTACACAAACCGGATCTCATCTATTTCGGCGGGATCTACGATCAGGGAGGCGTGCTCATAAAGCAGATTAGGGAAAAAGGAATAACAGCCACTTTTCTAGGACCCGATGCGCTTGATTCTTCAGAATTTGTTCATATAGCTCAGGAAGCCTCAAAAGGTGTCTATTACACAACCGTTGCCGGACCGGTGGAAAAATACCCCGCTGCAGCCGAATTTGCCAAGCGATTCCAGGAGCGCTTTGGCAAGAAACCCGAATCATACGCATTGTACTCTCATGACGCGGCGGGCGTTATCCTGGAAGCGCTCAGAGCTTTTGTGAAGACCAATAACGGAAAAATCCCCAGCCGCGAGGAATTGTGCCATGCCGTCAGAGCCGTCGCTTATGAGGGAATTACCGGCACAATAGAGTTCAACTCCAAAGGCGACAGACAAAAGTCCGCTTACCATGTGATGCTCATCAAGGAAGGAGCATACCCAGGAACAGTCATAAAGACGATCACAGCAGCGCCGCCTGGAAACTAACGAAATCCATTAGAGCATCTGTGAAAACCGAGACGTCACTCTCGAGACTTGCCTGCAAAGTTCCTGAAGGCGCGCCTGCGTGCCTCCAGCCCAAAGTTGACAAGCGCATTATCCCGCAGGAGCCCACGTCCGATTTCCAGAGCCTGCTCCTCAGTAAACCTGCCATCCTCGACCTTTTCGCAAAGCACGCGCGCAATCTCACGGCGCGCCATCACGGCGTGACCATAGGTTCCCTCAACAAAAATATAATCCCCCCCGAAGCCGTGAATCTTTGCCCATGGAACCGCGTCCAACATGTCTGAAAGCGCCCGCCTGCCCGCCGCCGGATTGATCACCCACATCCAGCAGAAATTTACTGTCACGTTTGGGAAATTCTTGGCCAACACCGCCAACTCTTCTTCGTACGGATACGAAATGTGATAGATGTCAAAGCCGGTCTTGGGGTATTTCAGAAAAAGATCGCACATCAGGGCGGCACGGCTGTTTGTGATGATGTTGCCGTTACCCTCCTGAATTCCAGTGTGAAACTTCATTCGAATCCCATACTCCCCGCAGAGCCTGCACAAAAAATGCAGAATGAAATCCTCCAGCGCCTTGATATCACGACGATCCGGCCGATCGTTGAATGCAAGCAATCTTTGAAAGGTCTTCTCAACCGCCGACCGCGGCGCGTCTTCCCATGCCAGCGGTCTGTCATACGCACGGCCCACCTTGAAGGCGCCAGCAGCCGCTCCGTACTTATCGAAGTACCACTCGATCACATCCAGATAGTCGTCCAACGATACGATCTGCCGACCCGCTTCCACCGCCAGTTGCGCAATGGGAAACAAAGTAAAACCGTCCACCATGTCAACAATGAAGCAATCAAACTGGAAATCTGGATTGAAAATCTGCCTCGGCCCAAAGGGGTGGTTCATTGCAAATTCAATCCCAGCCCGGTCGAAAACATGCCGTGTGAAGCCCGGTCTCAGCTTCTGCCTCATCAAATCAGTCAACTCGTCAACGCAGCCCGACGAGAAATCGTCGAATCCATAGAGGTCCTTCAGGGCTATCCGCAGACTCTCCATATAACCGGTATTCCACGCCCGGCGGCACCAGGGTTCTATCAGCTTCCACAGCTCCACTGGCGACAAGCTGTTCGAACCGTCCTGAAGGGCTGCCATGTCACGGGCGGGCATTCCCGCGCTCACAAGGTCGCAGCCGGCGTAATGAATGAAGAATCTTCCGATATGAGCCTTCTCCCCCGGAAGCTCGCTCTCACGCTGAAGGTGCTCATGAGTGTCAATAATACGCACCCCGTCAAGGGCTCTTCGAAGCCGCCGGTACAAGTCGGTTTCGTATCGCGCCTCGCTCATGGCTGCCTCCCGCCACGCTCTATTCTTGACTGGGAATTTCTCCGGCCCCTCTCCCCACCGCTTCCACCCTCTTCCGGCGACGCCTGTACATGCCCACGAGCCAGATGCGAGCCGGCAGGCATGATGAGCGGACGAGGCTGCTGGTTGTACACCTTGGAATTGGGCGGAACAGAATGTGTCAACCAGACATTGCCGCCAATCTCGGAATTCGATCCGATCTTCGTATTGCCCCCCAAAATGGTCGCCCCCGCATATATGACGACATTGTCGCCCACATCTGGATGCCGCTTAATGCCCTTCACGAGGCGCCCTTTGGAGTCCTTGACAAAGCTCAACGCCCCAAGGGTAACGCCCTGGTAAATCTTGACATTACGCCCAATCACACATGTTTCTCCGATCACAACCCCTGTGCCGTGATCAATAAAGAATCCTTCTCCTATCTGTGCCCCCGGATGGATGTCTATGCCCGTCTTCGAGTGCGCGTGTTCGGACATGATGCGCGGAATTAGCGGCACACCTTGCCTGTAGAGCACGTGTGCAAGACGATGCACCGCTATTGCATAAAGTCCGGGGTAGCTTACCACAACCTCCAACGTCGAGCGGGCGGCCGGGTCGCCCTCATAAGCAGCGACAATATCTTTCTGCAACGTCGCCTGAATCTCAGGCAAAGCTTCCACGAGCGCTCCCACAGCCTTGCCAGACTTCCTGCTGCACTCTCCACAGCGACGGCATCGGTCAAAGCGGCACTGGTACTGAAATGAGCGAGTCGCTATAGTCTTCAGCCGCCGGACGCTGAAGCGCAGCACCTTCGCAAAATGGGGCCTGCCGCAGCGACGCGCGCCGGCAAACCGGCCGTGGCAGCCTGGAAAGAGAAGGCCGATAAGGTCCGAGAGCACCGTTTCTACCTCCTTTTGCGAGACCAACCTCGACCATCTGCCACGCCCTCGCGCCACTGGGCACTGCCAGCACGTGGCGACCCGACTTAATGTCTTCTTCTCAACTTCTGCCAATCCAGCCATGTGAACCACCTTGTCTATTCTGGACTCCTGTAAGCGCGCTTTACTCAAGCCCGTACCATAACATAAACCCAAAGCTTCCGACAAACGCAATGCTATTGCGAATTTGTGTCCCGTTATACTCCAGACTGATCAGGAACATCCCCACCCATCTGAACATGATGTACAATGCTGACTGGAATAAGATTGCATCAACGGCCGGCCGACTGCACAATTCGGCTAAAAAATGCAGAACGTAAACCGAACTGCTCGAACTGTGCGAGCCGCTGTGGCGGGTGGGCTGATTATCTGTTGCTGTCCGCTCATAGGCGCGGCTATAACAGGGAATCCGCTAATGGGTTACCTCCAGTTACCCCCGCTCACTTCTTGTGCTCTTCACCCCCCATTCTCGCTCCCTTTGTTTATAGCCATCGCAATCCTTATTGGCGTCACCCTGACGCCTTTTGTTCGGCGCGTCGTCAAGTCTAGGTTGCGCCGCACAACCCACTCGAAAACAACTTCTCTCGCAATCGCCGGATCGCCTCTATCACAGCCTAAGGCTTTCCCTTGGTGGGGTTGGGCTGCCGTACTGCTCACAGCGATCTCGTGGTTGCTGGCTTGGACAAGATTCAGTTGGTTCAGTCTCCTTCAACCTTACACCTTTCCATCACTCTGGGTTGGATACATCCTCACAGTCAACGCCCTTGCCAGGAAAGAAACAGGGCGCTGCCTCCTGACCGCCAGACCAGCTTTGTTCGTTCTTCTTTTTCCAGTAAGCTCTGTGTTCTGGTGGTTCTTCGAGTACCTCAATCGGTTTGTTCAGAACTGGCATTACGTTGGGGTGGAAGATTTTTCTCCTGCACAATATGTTGTCTTCGCCTCTCTGTGTTTTTCCACCGTCCTGCCTGCAGTCTCATCTACCGCCGAGTTGCTCTCAGCCTTTCCCATTCTCTTTTCCGGGCTCGACGATTTCTTACAGTTACCCAAATATCACTCCAGCAAAGCTGGCTGGGCAATGCTGGGTGCCGCCGCTGCCGGCCTCGTGTGCCTGCCTGTTTTCCCGAACGTTACCTTCCCCCTTTTGTGGCTTGCGCCATTCATGGCTGCCGCAGGCGTCAGAGCCATCGCCGGCCAGCCACCAATCTTTTCCGAAATCGCGCGAGGCGACTGGACAAGAGTTGCCCGGTGGGCCCTTGCGGCATTTATATGCGGCTTTTTCTGGGAAATGTGGAATTTCCTGAGTCTGCCAAAATGGAAATATGCGGTGCCCTACCTCAACAGGTTTCACATTTTTGAAATGCCGCTCCTTGGTTACGCAGGATATCTGCCCTTCGGCCTGGAATGCGCCGTAGTTATGGAAGCCGCCTCAGCATTGGCCACCAATATCGAGCGACGTCTTCGATCCCACAACCCCGTAACCGAGAGAGAGCGTCTTACCGCATGACTGACCGCTTACAGGCAGTAATCTTTGACCTCGATGGCGTGTTGTGCAGTACATCACGCCTCCATGCCGATGCATGGTCCAGACTTGTCCGAGAACTCGGCATCGAACCCCCGCCTGACCTTGAAGATGCTGTAAGAGGCATCTCCCGCCTAGCAAGCCTGAAGCTTGCTCTTGGCCACCACGCAGACCACTTTTCTAAGCGCGAGTTGGAGGAACTTGCCGAAAAGAAAAATCGCTATTATCTGGCCGCGCTGGACAGCCTCGGACCACGCGACGCTTCTCCAGGTGCAAAAGAACTCCTAGACGCCCTGCGCGCATCAAAGATCAAGATAGCCGTCGCGTCGGCCAGTAAGAACGCCAAGCAAGTAATCAAAGCCCTCGGCTTCTCAGACATTTTCGACACGGTAGCCGACGGGCATTCGTATCGTTTCGCCAAGCCTCATCCGGATATTTTTCTGACAGCCGCACGCATGCTGGGTACTGATCCAGGCTCCTGCGTCGTTGTTGAAGATGCGGCAGCCGGAATTGACGCCGCTCTCGATGGCGGATTTGTGGCATTAGGCTTGGGAAAGAAAGATATGCTTTACCATGCGCATGCCGTCGTTCCCCGTCTGGATGCTGTTTCGCTCCCCATGCTAACACATCTCCACGACCGGTTTCGCCCGGACAGGTGGTCCTTGGTGGAGAATTTCTCCCAGTCCGAGAGCAACCCAGCAGTTGTTGACCGATTCGCCGCAAGGAATTCATGCCTCACCATACCAGCCGTGTTTCATTTCGGGCGCGAATCCAAAGCACCTCAGGTGATTAGGACCCTTCATTCCACTGCGCCGAGCAAAGCATCTCTCATCAGCTCTTCAGAATCCGTCATCTCAGACAAACAAATTGAAAATATTCGCT
>CALETX010000344.1 GCA_937920455.1 uncultured bacterium | reverse complement strand
CGATGGCAAGATACATGAAATGGCGATTGAATACGATCGGTTTATACCATCCGTTCCGAAGCCGTAGACCCACCGGTGCCGCAGAACATTCATTGCTCTCGGTAACAAGCCACACGGTTCGGGCCGCAAAAGCGCTGAACGTAATCCAGTTTGTTTCAACAAGATCGTCAGCATCAGCCCTCTTCACAAGGGCAAGAAAAACCGGCAACCAGAGAAAGATCCATAGTTGGAATGTTCTTTTCCGGTTCATGTTACAAGGATGCGCCATCTAAGACGCTTCAGCCTTCCCCGGTGTAACGGTAAACAATGGCGTCGGTCTGTCCGGACAAGCGGCAAAAACTTGCACATCTGACCTTCCTACTTCGTCCAAAGCGCGCTTCATCGAGGAAATCGCCAACTCCGGAGTATTGCAATCGCGGCTTAAATGCGCCAGAACTACCAGCCTCAAATCAGGTCCGGCCGTTTCCGAAACCAGCTTGCCTGCTTGCGCATTGGAAAGATGTCCCTGCCGGCCCGCGATGCGCTGCTTGAGCGACCAAGGCCGGTCGGAATCCCGCAACAGCTTCTCATCGTGATTTGATTCCACAATGATGGCGGAGCACGGCCGCAGCTTTTCGCGAACCAGGGATGTGGACATGCCTATATCAGTAATCACAGCCACCCTGGCATTGCTGTTGCCGAAAATAAATCCAACGGGGTCGTATGAGTCATGGGGAACCGTGAACGGCTCAATCGTCATGTCCCCTATTTCAAACAGACAACCGGTCGTGAATACAGTCCAGCGCAAGCCCTTGCATTTTCCGCGCAACGATACGGCCTCCACCGTGGCGGTATTCGCATAAAGAGGAATATTGTGCCTCTTGTGCAGCACCTTGAGCCCCGCGACGTGATCCTCATGCTCGTGCGTCAGGCATATTGCCCCAACATCAGAAATCCGGAAACTGACTGCTTCAAGCCGTCTGCTTATCTCTCGCCCGCTGAGTCCAACATCAACAAGAACGGCCGATTTTTCAGATGCCACAAGCGTGCAGTTGCCGGAACTGCCGCTCCCCAGCACGCAAAATCTTATTCCCATGGCTCTGACAAACTTTCGTCTTGAAATCCGCACCCAACATGTACCATAGGACGTTATGGCAGATATGCAAAGTTTAAAGCCTCAGCTTGTGCAGGTTCAGCAATTGCAGCAGATCCTGGCGCCACAGCTCCGCCAGTCGCTGGAAATGCTTCAGGTCCCCATCATGGAACTTCAGGCAATGATCCGAAAGGAGCTGGAAACCAATCCCACCCTGGAAGAGACCTCTGCCGACAAGACCGCCCAGGTTGAGGATAATGATCCCGACGGAGATGTCCCGACAGTGAGTGGAGTACAGGCGCCGGCGCCTTCCGATGATGCTGGAGAGGAGGGAGGGTCCCGCGACGGCGCCGACGAACTGAAGCCGCTGGACTTTGAGAGAGACTTCGAGGCCATCGCTGCTCTTGACCAGGAGTGGCGCGATTATTTCTTCCAGGACATCCAAAGTCGCGTTTACACAGAGGAGGATGCCGAGCGAAGACAGTTCCTCCTCGATTCTCTGCCTCAGAGGAAGTCTCTTCAGGACCATCTCCTGGAGCAGCTCAACGAAAGCAGCCTTTCCGACTCCGACAGACAGCTAGGTGAGCTGCTCATCGGAAACATAAACGACAGGGGCTACCTGACAGTTTCGCTCGAAGAGCTGGCCCAGACCACGGGGACGGATCTGCATCACCTCCAGGACATTCTTACCCTTATACAAGACTTCCACCCTACAGGGGTCGGCGCCAGGGACCTCAAGGAATGCCTGCTGATACAACTCGAGCGGTCAGGCCGAAAAGATCCTGTGGCAGAGGCAATAATCCGCGATCACCTAGACAAACTTGCTGAGCGAAAAAATGAGGAGATTGCGAGGGCGTTGAAAGTATCTCTCGAGGAGGTCAACGTCGCCGCAAGATTCATCAGCACGCTGAATCCGGCTCCTGGTCAGGCCATATCCGACGAACTACCGTCTTATGTGGTGCCCGAAGTCATCGTTGAAAAGGTGGACGGACGTTATGTTGTCTTGTTGGACGACAATCAACTGCCCCACGTACGCATAAGCAACCATTACCGCGCTCTGCTCAACGATCCCAAAACTCCACAAGAAACGAAGAGCTACATACGCGAAAAAATCCGGGCTGGAGTCTTTCTTATTAAGAGCCTGCATCAGAGACAGAAGACAATTTATCGCATAGCGTCCGAGATAGTCGAAACCCAGCAGGCCTTCTTTGAAAAGGGTATTTACGAACTCAAGCCGCTCACCATGGCCGAAGTCGCTCGCCGCGTCGGGGTTCACGAGACCACCGTCAGCAGGGCGGTCGCTGGAAAATACATGAAAACTCCGGTTGGCATCTTCGAGATGAAGTTCTTCTTCACCCCAGGGGTGCGAACGGCTGACGGTCGCCAGGTATCCAACAAAACAGTCAAGGATATGATAGCCAACCTGGTTGCCAACGAGGATGTGGACCGTCCCTTGTCGGACCAGGAGATCGTCGCCAGGCTTGGGGAACAAGGCATTCAGGTGGCGCGGCGCACTGTGGCCAAATATCGGCTCATGCTCAAGATTCCACCATCGCACATCCGCAAAAGGATGTGAAGATTCCTCGCGCCGCATCAGGTCGAGAGTCCTATTGCTACTTGCATCCGCCGCTGTTTTCATCTATGACCGCCCGGATTTGCGCCGGTTATCATCGGCATTGAGGAGGAAGAACAGAGCATGAGCGAACACTGTCAGATACCGCGAGCGATCGAGAAAATATTTTCAGCAAGCCACTGCAGCACGGCGTACCTCGGCGGATCGCTGACCGTCGGCGTGGGCGCCAGCGATACTTCGACAAAGTCGTTCCGCTCCCTTTTCACAAGCTACCTTTACGAAAAATATCATCCCATATATCACAACCAGGTCAGCGAAATCATGGGCGCGGTCGGCGCCTGCGAGTCGTATGTGGCCGCATTTACTCTCGGCCGCAACATTATACCTGCCAATCCCGACCTCGCCTTGGTTGAATTCTGCGTGAATGATTTCAACGTGCCTGATGAAACCCTCGTGCTCAAGGGCATGGAGGGAATAGTCCGCCAGCTGCTCTCAGCAAAGTGCGATGTCATGATTCTCGGCGCAGGCAGCCGCGAGGGCAACATTAACCATGCTCCACACCGCCGGATCGCCGAACATTACGATCTCCCGTTTGTGGATATGCAGACTCACATCTTCGCCAGGCTGAAGGAGAAAAATCTTTCGTGGGACGACGTGGCACTCGAGTTCGAGGTCAACGACCCCTGGCATGTTAACGATCTTGGAAACATGTTTTATTTCGAGGCGATCCGCAACGAATTCGAAAGGCAGGTTGACCTCTTCCGCGCCGTCAAAAAACGCGAAAGAAACGCGCCCCTGCCTCCACCGCTTGTCTCAGACGAGCTCCAGTACGTCCGGCTCATTGACCCCACTGTGCGCAACAAAGATCTGTCCCTCTCAGGAGAATGGACGCCCAAACCCCCTCAGTTCGTGCCCTGGTATTTCGATCACGTGCTCATGGGCTCTCCAGGCGCGACAATGACGTTGAAGTTTAGAGGAACCGCAGTCGCTGTTTTCGGACTCATGTATCACAACGGCTTGAAAGTGGAGGCCGAACTCGATGGCCGCGAAATACCAGGTTTCTATGTGCGCCATTTCATAGAGTTCGGCAAAGGGCTTGTAATGGCGCACGGCCTGTCTGATAGTGAGCATGTCCTGAAGCTGACTGTCGCCCAGCCAAGCCGACGTCACAACAAACTGGCCAACCCCTCGGCCCAGGTCGCTTATCTGGGAATAGCATCGAAGCATGAAAAAGCAGGCAATGATTGAGCCACAGTCATCTTGCAAACTTTGTCCTAATCGTTTTCTTGTGAAAAACTGACTTTTTTACTTGAAAAAGAACAGGAAAGACACAGATTACGCAACTCGTTCAACAACAAGAAAGTCTTAGATAAAGAAGGAAACTGATAATGAAAAACAGGTTTGTTCTTTCTCTGATTGCAGTGGCAGCCATGAGCGGAAGGATTTCGGCACAGGAAAACAAGGAAAATGATTCGAAATTCAAGTTTGGCGGAGATATCAGAATCCGAGAAGAATACCTGGAGGATATACCCTCAAGGTCTTCAAAGCAGGATAACTACTTCCGTTTTCGCACAGGCCTGTGGGGTGAACTCAAGGCCACAGATAAGGCATCCATACGGTTGCGCATAGCCAACGAGGTGAGAGCCTGGTATGAGCCGGACGTAGCCGGACGCCCTCAGGCTCAGACATACGAGTTCCCGGATCAGATCCTCGTGGACAACCTTTACCTCGACCTTCATGGGTTGATGGACGACACGATTGACGTGCGGCTCGGCCGGCAGGATATGAAATACGGAACGGGCAAGCTCATACTGGATGGCACCCCGGGCGATGGATCGCGCACAGCGTTCTTCGATGCTGTAAAACTCAGTTGGCACATAGTGCCAGACACCCTTGTAGACATATT
>CALETX010000343.1 GCA_937920455.1 uncultured bacterium | reverse complement strand
GAAACTTATAAAGTCTGACCATGAATTCATAAGACAGGCCGGATATCAACTGCTAGGCATTGCCGGAGATCCGAAGTACCGCCTGGTGCTCGAAGAGGCGTTGAGAGACAGCGCCGAAGGGATTTCGCGAGAAGCCTTGATAGCCCTGGGCCGTCTCGGGGATCCTGCTTCGCTTCCGGCCATCAAGCGTTACATGCAGACCGGCAGCGAGAAGCTGCTGGCTCATTCGGTGCTGATTAGACTAGGAGACAAGTCGGCTCTGGCTGAAGCCATGGCCGCATATGAACAGGGAGTTCTGAGGCGTGTGCGTCTGAAGTGTGGCAGAGGGCAGATCATAAATACGCTATGGGGAGGAACGTCGTTCAAGCTCACGCCGCAGCAGAGGAAGCAGGGTATGAACGAATATCGGAAGGTCTTGCGGCTCGAGGAGCAGGCGCGTTTTGACGTGGCCTATTTTCTGGAATGCATCAGGCACCTGAACGAGGATGATGTCAGACACGTCATTTCATACCTGAAAGAAACCGAACGCCGCGAGCTGATATCACTGGCGCCAGCTGTTCTTGACAGAATTCCTCCTGAGCGGGCGGCGGTTTTTCGAAAAGAGCTCGCCGGAGCTAAGCTTGAGGAGTTACGATGGTTGGCCGCTGACGAATGAGTGCGCAGTTAGTATCTGCCGCATAGGTCGCATGGAGCCTGTGCGGCTTGAAATGAAAGACTCTTTCCCGCCGACGCGGGAAGAAAGGAGCACTGTCGGTGAAGAAAAATATTGTTGCGGTGGCATGCATGGCAATGGCTGTTCTTGCGGCCTATGGCGGCGTTTCATACACGATGCAAGTGTCATCCGAGGGCGATGGCGGTGGCGGCGGTCGGCCGGGCGGGAAGATGATGATAAAAGGGATGATGGAAGGTGAAGACATACGTCTTGAATTTCATGGACAACCCTCGCCTGTCATGCCGGGCCACGGCGGTTATATGCTGATCAAGGAAGCCGGGACCAGGACCTACATGGTTAATCCAGAAAGCAAAACATACTTTGCGATGAACTCAATGGATATGGCCAACGCTGCAGGCGCAATGATGGGCATGAAGGTTTCCGACGTGTCGGTGAAGAAGGTTCTTGATGAAGATGGAGGCAAAATTCTCGGCTATCCCGTGCGCCACATAAAAATTCACACTTCATACACTATGGAAATGACGGTAATGGGCAACAAGATGAACACGAGTGTAGTGCAGGAGGATGAGATCTGGGCTACAACGGGCATTCAGTTTCCGAATATAGAGAGATGGATGAAATCTTTGACCGGCTCTTTTGGCGCGGAGTTGAAGAAGATTGCTGAGGCGCAAAAAGGGTACATAAAGGGTTTCCCGCTTAAAATGGTAGTGACAAGCACAAGCAAAAATCCAATGGGCCAGACTCAAACTTCCAAAAGCGTGATGGAGGTCACCGAGTTCGTAGAAAAGAATATTTCTGCAGACATGTTTGCAATACCGGCCGGATACAAAGAACAAACAATGCCAAATATATTTGGACCGCGGACCGGGGCCGGCCTGCCGGATGATAATGGCGTCACAGACTGATAACCGGCGCGGCGCAGCACAAACCGATGATGTTGGAACCTCGTGAATGAGAAGGTGTTCTGTTGGTGTTGGGACGTGCTTGCTGCTTTTGTGTTTGTTCCAGTACTCATTTGGCCTGGAGGCATATACAACAAATTTTGTCATCTCTGAGCCGTTTGGCCTTGAGTGGGGACCTGACAGGGTCTCGTTTGATGTGTCGTTTCCTCCCGGCGCGGCAATTGAAGACGGAGTAAGCCTGACCGACGAGAACGGCAATCCGGTTGCTTGTCAGTTGCTGGGAGTCCAGCGTTGGCCTGACCGCAGATCCATACGGTCTGCGCGGGTTGTTTTTATGGCAGCGATCAGTCCCGGTCGAACCCGACACTGGACTCTAAGGGCTGGTGTCGAGAAAGCCAAACAGCCACGCACGGACATCAGTGTCGTTGATGGTGGACGTTTCATAGAACTCGCGAACTCTCGCACCGGCATCCGGCTGGCAGCAGGGAATCAAGCTTTCTCAAAGGGAGTGCCGGCTTCGCGCATTCCTGCTCCAATCCAGGGCATACGTCTGCCTGATGGCAAGTGGATCGGACGTGGTGCATGGCAAACGGATGTTCTGTGCACCGGTTATATGGCAAAAGTGACGGACAGAGGACCTGTAGTTGCCAGAGCTGCTCTTCGGTACGACTTTGAAGACGGACGCTACTATGCAGCCGTTGTCGAATTGAGCGCTGGTCAGGATGTGGCAATTGTCACCGAGGAATACAATCTTTCGCTCGGACGCACCTATCGCATGTCCGGGGTGGACGGGATGCGCCCTGACATGGAGTACTTTTACGCTTATCCTCAGTTCGACTCGCCAGACCAAGCTCTAATGTGGGACTGGTGGGGACAGACGATGGCCGTTTTGCCGACACCAAACGCCTACACACTCTCGCTCTATGACGGCCTTGAGCCTGACAGCGCGGACTTTTTTGGGGAGAGCCGCTATGGGAACCTTAAGCCTGGCGACGGCGGGCTCGCCTGCGATAAGGAAGGGCGATTTGCATATATTAATGCGTTTCCGCAGTGGGGCGACGAGGAGACGCTGTATCTGGGTTTGTACAATTCGCATTTTCCGTCGAATCAGGTGGCGATAATTGGCCTGCGCCCTAGCGAATGGCTACATCCGGATGTGCTGCCTCATCCTGTGAAACTTCTCAAACAATACACGCAGACTACATGTCTGACTTTCGAGAGGCATTGTTCCCCACGAGATATCATCATGCGGGCGCCTGTGTGTCTCGGCAGGAGAGTGTATGGAATCGGCGGTGTTGCGAGGACATGGGGCAGGCATGTTGCGCATGAAAGGCAGGGCCCAAGGTTGTCTGATGTCGAGGCGTGGGGGTCAGATCTAATGCTGAGACACGTCAGGCTTGGCCGGCTGCAACTTGATGTCGTCAGGCGGTGGATATTGGATTACGAGGAACCTTCAGGATATCCGAGAATATATGTTCCTGAAGGGGACAGGGCCGGCTTTATCAGCCGTCTCACCCGCAAGAGTCGTAAGGATGTGGAAAAAGAACTGGCCGCCTCGCTGGCCCCGACAGAAGGCGACCGCAGAGTTGTAGCCGACGCGCTGGCGAGATTGCATCAGATGACTACTCATTTTGCCTGTTCGCACTATGGGCATATGGATTTTGGTATCAACGAAGGCCTTATTGCTGACGCGGCGGAGAATGCTCTTTCGTCGCCGGCTGTGACAGCCGAGGATGCAAGGGAAATACGGCGACATCTTGCTGCGATAGTTTATCAAGTATTTAATCCGAATTTTATCCCGCCGCGCACATCCGGATTCGCCTGGGGCTCGGCGAATATGATGGCGCAGGTGCAATGCCGCTGTTGCCCGATTGTTGCGTTGCTGCCGAATCATCCTTACAATGCCATCTGGGCGGACCACCTCGCTCATGTGGTGACGTTGTATGTGGAGAGTCAGATCAATGAGGCTGGCGCCACTCTTGAATGCCCTCATTACGGTTCCATGGCGATTGCCATGCCGGCGCAGGC
>CALETX010000342.1 GCA_937920455.1 uncultured bacterium | reverse complement strand
GGATCAAGCCGATTTCCAGATTCCAAGCCTCTGACTACCACTTTGCAAAGGCCGGAGAGATAACCGACTTCCAATGGCCATCAGAACTCGGCCCAGCGCCGGAAGATTTGGCTTCGCGTTTCGTGATTGCGGCCGCCCGCGAAGCTGTCCAAGACGCCGCGCTAGCACGGATGAGGAGCACAGGCGTGGTGCTGGCCACAAACTTCGGCGGGATCGGCGCCGCGTCCGAATTCATCGCGTGGACGCTTGGAAAGACGGGGAAGCCTGCCGGAGGATCAGACGAGCTTTCCTTTCAAATCGCCGCCGATCGAGTGGCTGAAATATGGAAGTTCGAAGGACCGCGGGCTGTGCTTTCGCTTTCGTGTTCCTCTGGTGCGTCGGCCATAGCCTATGCAGCCGACCTCATACGAGCCGGCCGGGCACGAGCCGTGCTCGCGGGCGGCTATGATGCCCTGTCGCCTTTTGCGTGGGCCGGCCTGGGCGTCCTGAGGACGATGTCGCGAGAAGCCGTCAGGCCGTTCGACCTTCACAGGGATGGCACAATCTTCAGCGAGGGCGCCGGCATGCTTGTGGTGGAAGAAATGGATTTTGCGAGAGCACGCGGCGCGCGCGTTTACGCAGAACTGCTTGGATACGGAATGAACAACAACGCTTTTCATATGACCGCTCCCGCAAAAGAAGGCTCTGGAACCGCGGCCGTCATGAGAATGGCGCTCCAGGATGCGGCCATTTCGCCGGCAGATATAGACCACATCAACGCCCACGGCACCGGAACAAAGTCCAACGACCTCACCGAGACACAAGCAATAAAGGCTGTGTTTGGAGATCACGCCCGCCGCATCCCAATCACATCCATAAAATCCTCCATAGGCCACATGATGGGGGCCGCAGGCAGCGTTGAGGCAATCGCCTCACTGCTGACACTGCGCGATGGCATCATCCCTCCGACCATCAACTTCGAAACTCCGGACCCCGAGTGCGATCTGGATTATGTGACCAACGTGGCGAGACGGACTGACGCGAGGATTGTTCTCACCAACTCGGCGGGCATAGGCGGATGCAATACCGCTCTTATATTCAAGGGCGCGTGGAGATGACCATGTCCGGGAGGAACGAGACCATGAAAAACAGAAGAGTGGCCATCACTGGCATGGGCATCATCTGCGGCGCCGGCGCGGGGAGGGAAGCGTTTGGCGATGCTCTATTGTCAACACCCATGAAATCATGCGTGGAATACGTGAAATTTTTCGATGCTTCCCGCGCAACTTCCAAGCTTGCCGCAGAGGTGCCAGAGTTCGATATAAAGGAGTATATCGAAACGGAAAAAGGTTATCTGGACAGGACCACAGAGCTCGCATTCGCCGGAACAAGCCTCGCGCTTGAGGACGCTAATCTCTCCCGCCAGGATATTCAGAAGGCCGGCGCCGGCCTTTTCTTGGGAACGGCATTCGGGAACCACGGGACGATTGCTGCCTTCCTCGATGATCTGTTTGCTAAAGGGCCAAGATTTGTAAAGCCAGTCCTTTTCCCGCATGCATATTCAAATACCACCATCAGCATGCTTGCCATGGAATACGGCCTCAACGGATGGCATGTGAATTTCTCGTCGGGCGGAATTTCTGGAGCCGCAGCCATACTTAATGCCTTCGATCTGATCCGGCTCGGCCGCCTCGATATGGCGCTGGCCGGAGGCGTTGATTCACCGACAGGAATGGTCTTCCTTGGGCTTGACCACAGGAAACTTCTCTCCGCCTCACCGTGTCGGCCTTTCGACGCGAATCGCGACGGATTCAATCCCGGCGAAGCGTGCGCAGTTGTCGTGATGGAGGAAATGAGCCACGCCGTCGCCAGAGGCGCCCGGATCATGGCCGAGATGCTCGGCGGAGGATTTCACTCCATGTTGCCAGAGGCTGCTGCAGGCATCCAGGACAATGCCGTTTACAGAGCCATGAAATCCGCCCTCGCCTCTCATGGCAAGGCGGCGGACCTGATTATCGCCTCGGCCAACGGATCGCGGATCAGAGACGAAATCGAGTGGAAGGCCATCGCAGCTCTCGCTGCCGAAGTCGGTGATTTGCGGGTGACCAGCGTCAAATCCATCCTGGGTGAAACTTTTGGAGCAGAGGGGCCATTGCAGGTTGCGACAGCAATCGAATGCATGCTAAGTGGCACGATTCCACCCACCCTGAATCTTGACCGGCAACTAGACACTCCGCCACTACCCATCGTAACTGGCGAACCTGCCAGTCTCCGCTGCAAGCTAGGGCTGGTGAACAGTTTTGACGACGGCGGCTCAGCCATCTCTATCCTCATGGGGTACCCCTCATGAAAAAAGCAAACCGCGCAACATTGATTGGTTATTACAGGACCATGGTGGTGATCCGGCGATTCGAGGAAGCGGTTGAGCAGCTTTTCGCGCGCGGTGTCATACGTGGCACCACCCACCCCTCAAGCGGCCAGGAAGCGGTAGCCGTTGGCTCATGTGCAGCGCTGGGAAAAAACGATTACATCACCAGCACGCACAGGGGCCACGGACATTTCATTGCTCGGGGAGCCGATCCCCGAAGGATAATGGCCGAGCTTTTCGGCAAAAGTTCGGGCTACTCGCATGGCAGAGGCGGAAGCCAGATCATGGCCGACTTCAGACTCGGTTTCCTTGGCTCGAACGGCATAACCGGCAGCGGTCTGGCCATTGCCACAGGCGCTGGTCTGGCTATGAAACTTCAAGGCCGTCGTTCTGTTGTGTTGTGCTTTTTCGGAGATGGCGCAGCAAGCCAGGGGACATTCCATGAGTCGTTAAACATGGCTTCTTTATGGAAGCTGCCGGTTATCTACCTTTGCGAGAACAACTTGTACGCCATGTCCTCACCCGTCGCGGAAACGGTATCGGTCCCACACATCGCCCAGCGTGCTGAAGCCTACGGCATGAAGGGCGTTATCGTGGATGGTAACGATGTTCTGGCGGTCCGAGATGCTGTAGCTCAGTCGTGTTTTCGAGCCAGGAATGGCAACGGGCCGGAACTAATAGAGTGCAAGACATACCGCCTCTCCGGCCACTCGCGCGGCGATCCTCGCATCTACCGGACCCGCGAGGAAGAGGCCCTTTGGCACCAGCGCGATCCTATTCTGCGATTCAGAACATGGCTTATTGACAACGGCTTTCTGGACAAAGCCGAAGCAAAGAAAATTGAAAGCGGCGCTGCGCGGATTGTTGCATCGGCCGTTCGCTTTGCCCGGACAAGCTCTGACCCTGATCCAGATGCCATGTGCCGGGGACTTTTCGCATGAAAACCATGAGTTATACGGAAGCTTTACGCGAAGCGCTTGCAGCGGAAATGAAACGCGATGACTGCGTTATCCTCCTTGGCGAGGATATCGGCCGTTATGGAGGCGCATTCGGCGTGACCCGCTCGCTCCTGGATCGCTTTGGTCCACAACGAGTAATCAACACCCCCATCTCGGAACTAAGTTTTGTTGGCGCTGCGGTCGGCGCAGCCATGATGGGAATGAGGCCTGTGGTCGAAATCATGTTCATGGATTTCATCACTCTTGCCATGGATCCCATCGTCAACATGGCGGCCAAACTACGATACGTGTTCGGAGACCAAGCGCGCTGTCCTCTCGTCATCCGCACAGTTGCCGGCGGCGGGCGTTGCTATGGGCCGACCCATTCACAAAGCCTCGAAGCATGGTTTGTGCACACGCCCGGACTGAAGGTGGTAGCCCCTTCAACGCCGGCTGACGCCCAAGGGCTGCTCATCTCGGCGATACGAGACGACAATCCTGTCATCTTCATTGAGCACAAAATGCTCTACAACACCAAAGGACCCGTGCCTGTACCGGCATGCCGTCCAGTTCCATTCGGAAGAGCCCGCCGCATCAGCCGAGGTTCGCACATCACAATCGTCAGCTGGTCCTGGATGGCCTGTCAGACGGAAATTGCGGCCGCAATGCTCAGGGAGGAAGGCATTGAAGCTGATGCTATGGATATGCGCACACTCTCACCTCTGGACATCGAAGCCGTAGTTGAGTCCGTAAAGCTCACCGGACGCCTCTTGATCGTACAGGAAGCGTGCAGGACGGGGGGCGTTGCCGCGGAAATAGCCGCCAGGGTTTTCGAAGCGGCGCACGACTACCTCAACGCGCCTATACGCAGGGTTGCTGGCCCGGACGTTCCACTCTCTGCAAGTCCGGTCCTCGAAAACGCGGCTATGCCGGATGCAGAACGTATCGTCGCCGCCGCAATGGAACTCGTGAATTTCCGGTGAACCGCTACGTATCCATTGTGACGCTGACCCGAAACAAGCTGGAAGCAACCAGACTGTGTCTTTCGACACTCCTTCGCAGCTCGCACAGACCTATCGAATTAGTCCTGGTGGATAACGCATCTAGCGACGGGACCAGGGAGTGGCTTCAGGAGTTTGCAATAGAGGCCGACAAGGCAGGCATCAAGGTGCGACTGATCTTTAATGAACGCCCCGAAGGCTGTTCCAGTGCGCGCAATCAGGCCATAGATCAAGCCACTGGCGATGTGCTCGTCTTCATTGATAATGACGTTGCTGTGCGCACGCGCCAATGGATAGAGATTTTGCTGGGAACTCTGTTTCTTGATGAGAGGATTTGCATGGCAGGACCCAAACTTGTCTATCCCTTCCCGCCATGGCCGATCCAATGCGCTGGCGTGGGCATATCCAAGACGGGTCGCGTCCAGTTTATTGGCAGAGGCGAGCCGCGCGACGATCCGCGCTTTTCTTTCCGAAGAGACGTCCAGTGCCTCGTCAGCGCATGCCTCATGGCCCGCAGAAACCTCGTAATTGAGGCTGGTGGATTCGACGAGGCCTTCAACC
>CALETX010000341.1 GCA_937920455.1 uncultured bacterium | reverse complement strand
AAAAAGGTGGGCATGGTCTTCCAGAGGCCGAATCCATTTCCGCTGAGCGTGAGAGACAATGTTTCATTTGGCCTAAGGGTGGAGGGGTTGCTCAACCGCGGGGAGATTGACGACAGGGTGGAGGAGTCGCTCAAGGCTGTGGGGTTGTGGGATGCTTTGAAGGACAGGCTGGATGCGCCGGCTCTTGCGCTGCCTTTGGATCAGCAGCAGCGTCTATGTCTTGCCCGCGTGCTTGCTGTTGAACCCGACATCATCCTGATGGATGAGCCATGTTCGGCGCTTGATCCGATTGCCACGGCGGTGGTGGAAGATCTAATGTCCGATTTGAAGAATCGGTATACGATAGTGATAGTGACCCACAACATGCAGCAGGCTGCGCGAGTGTCGGATGTTTCTGCTTACATGTTGTTGGGCGAAATGGTAGAAATAGGGCCTACGGCTGAACTGTTTTCGGCGCCGAGGGACAAGCGCACGGAAGATTACATTACCGGCCGTTACGGATGATGCCGGACTGAGAGGGGCAGCATGAGCCTTCGACTGAGACGCGAGATAGACAAACTTAAAAGACAGATACTGGCATTGGGCGCCGAGGTGGAGAACGATGTCAGAGCCGCTGTGCGCGGTGTTGAGACTCGCGATCTTGAGATGATAAAGAGCGTGGCCGATCGGGAGAATCGGGTGAATGCTATGGAAGTTGACGTGGAGGAAGAATGTTTGAAAATTCTGGCCCTTTATCAGCCGGTGGCCGCCGATCTTCGGTACATAATTGCAGTGCTCAAGATCAACCATGATTTGGAGCGAATCGGCGATCTTGCCACACACATTGCCGAACGAGGAATGTTTCTTTGTTCACTGGCTCCGATAGGTATTCCGAAGGAGCTGGGCGACATGGCCGAGCGGGCTCAGACAATGCTGAAAAGGGTTCTGGACGCGTTTGTGAATCTCGACGATGTCGTCTCACACGAGGTATGTGCTTCGGACAAGGCAATTGATGAGATTCACAGAGGCATCTTTCAGAAGGTCAAACAGGAGGTGCTGAGAGCGCCCGAACAGTTCGAGGCGCAGCTCCAGATTCTTCACATCGCCAGGCACATCGAACGCATCGCAGACCATGCCACGAACATAGCGGAGGATCTGATCTATCTTATCGAAGGCCGGATAGTGAGGCATACTCCGGAGGTTTCAGACAGAACATGCGGCTAAGGACATTGCCAGTACAGGAGAAAAGACAATGCCAGAAAAGAAAGTTAGTGTGACGGTGGAAGAAAGAGGGGGATTCCGGACGGAGTGTCAGGCTGGAAAACATAAAGTCGTTATTGATCAACCTCAAGCTGCAGGGGGGTCTGACGCTGGACCGACTCCGCTCGATGTTCAACTCATGGCCTTGGGAGCGTGCATTGCGGCAATTTCGAGAATTATCGCTACTCAGAAGAGACTTCCGGTTAGAGCCATAAAGGTGGCGGTCGAGGGCGCGCTCAACACCGATGCGTTGCTCGGCAAGCAGAACGCCGCAAGGGTTGGGTTTGCCGGAATTAGCGCTCGGGTCTCGTTGGATGCAGATATGTCACGCGATGAAAAAGAGGCGTTTATCCGCCTGGTGGACAGCCGCTGTCCGATTTCCGACAATCTTCAGCACGAGACGCCTGTCTCGGTTACACTTGAAGATTGAGCCGCTTTTTGTGGGCGTCCTTTTGGAAAAGGCCCTGCTTCTATTCACGCGGCAGGGATAGAGGCTCGGTATGGATTGTTGCCTCCATCGAAAGGGTTGAGTTTACGTCCTTTTCGATGGCTGAGATCTTTTCGTGGGATTCCAAGAGATGCGTGTCCGACGGCATGCGGACGTGGAACGAGACTTCCGAGTGATTCCCGTACCGGTGAACGTGAATGTGATGGACGGAACTGTCCGGCGAGAGGTGTTTCTGCACTATGGCGTTGAGGCGGTTTTCAAGGTCGGGATCATGCGCCTCGCCAAGAAGGGAACTGGCAGAGGAGCGCAGGATATCGAAAGCTGCGTGAAGGATGAGGAGAGACACTCCTATTCCGAGCACGGCATCCATCCACCAAAATTTCAGGCCCAATACTGCTCCGATGACGATGAACAGGGAGGCTGCGGCGTCGCTCCGGTGGTGCCAGCCGTCGGCAGCAAGGGACAAGGAGTTTGTCTGTTTGCCTGCCCAGAACGAGAAACGGGCAAGCGCCTCCTTGACAACAGCCGACACCCCGAAAACTACCAGCGCCTGGAGGCTGAAGGCAACCGCTTTTCGTGCCATGAGGCGGACAGCCGATTCGTGGAGGAAATTTACGCCCACAACGCCAAGGAGCGTGGCTATAATGACAGACGCGACAAGTTCAGCTCTTCCGTGGCCGAAGGGATGGCGTTTGTCGGCGCGCGTTGACGCTATCCAGAATCCGAGTATCACTACAAACGAGGTAAGCATGTCGGAAAGAGTATGCCATGCGTCGGCCACCATAGCGACCGAGCCCAGGCGCAATCCGACAAGCAGCTTGAGAAGGAAAAGAATGGTATTAACGACAATAGAAACTGTTCCTTCAAGAAATCCGAGTCTGCCGGCAATCTGCATTTCTGATCTAGATGGCGAAGGGGGTTATGGTTGTCAATATCAGAGTGGCGCTGTTCTTCAGGAACAGCCTTCTTTTCGTAGCGCGGAAGGCGACATTTTTGTTTTTTGGATACAGACCGCATTGTTATTGGTTGTCTGCACTTTATGGCGGCTGATCAGAAAAGCTGCGTTCTGACGCAGCATGAACTGGTGCTGCAAGTTCTGGCCGATAGCCATTGCTGGAAACGCGTCGGCAGTATGTCATGGTTGTTGATGCTGCCCGTATATAGTGTGGCCTGGGTGCAGGGGATTGCGGATGTTTTCGGCAGTTGACGTATCGGCGGCATGTATGGGAAGAAATCAGCCGAATTCAAGCCATGAGGAGGCAGGAGCCATGGGACTTACGATAACTGAGAAAATTTTGCAGGAACATTTGGTGAGCGGGAGCTTGCGCCCTGGCGAGGAGATTGGGGTGAGGGTAGACCAAACCCTGACTCAGGACGCAACTGGGACGATGACATTTCTTGAATTTGAGGCTCTGGGCCTGGAGAGGATCAGAAATGAGTTGGCTGTTAGCTATGTTGACCACAACACCATTCAATCTGGTCCGGAAAATTCCGATGATCATGCTTATCTGCAGTCAGTTGCGGCGCGGTACGGGGCGATTTTCTCAAAGCCAGGCAACGGGATATGTCATCAGCTGCATCTGGAGCGTTTTGGTGTTCCCGGCAAGACGTTGCTCGGATCGGACTCACATACGCCTACCGCCGGCGGGATTGGA
>CALETX010000340.1 GCA_937920455.1 uncultured bacterium | reverse complement strand
TGGCCGTAATTGCTTCGATGGCATGACGCGTATCTATAGCGGTTGAATCGGACATAGCGGGCTATATTCTATCACAAAGAGTGAATCTGCGGCTGATGAAAGTTAAGAATAGAATCGGCAAAGGCGATAGGCTACAGCCTTGCGGAGAAATCGTGGCAAGTCTATGATGCCGCGGTTTAAGAAGGGTCTCTGGCGGTCGGGATTCAATCCGGAGAAATTGATGGACGTTTTTGAAGGGGTTGTATTGGGGGTAGTACAGGGGTTGACTGAATTTCTTCCTGTAAGCAGTTCCGGCCATCTTGTGTTGGCCGAGCACTTATTGGGCTTCAATCCGCCGGGGATTCGAATGGAAGTGGCATTGCATGCCGGGACGCTTGTTGCGGTTCTTGTATTCTATCGTTCTCGAATTCTTGACTTGGTCCGCCTATTTTTTAACGGAGACGGGGATGCGATGCGCTACACTGGCGCGTTGGTGGTAGGAAGTATTCCTGCAGGGATTGTCTATTTCTTCTGGGGCAGGGCGATCGAGCGGGTGTTTGAGAGGACGGCTTTTTCGATTTGGATGCTTGCCTGCACCGGAATTGCTCTTATAACGCTGCTCTTCGCTAATCGTGATGGAAAAGCAGTTGGGATGAATTGGTTCAGAAGCCTGGCGGTCGGCTTTGCGCAGGCCATAGCTCTTTTGCCAGGGATCAGCAGGTCCGGGGCGACAATTGTTGCCGGCCGGCACCTGGGTTTGTCGCCAGATGCCGCCGCGGAGTTCTCATTTCTGCTTTCAATTCCGGCAGTTGCAGGAGCGACGCTTGTGAAATTTGCTGAAGCCAGGGTTGAGGGAGACGACGTTTCTCTATCTGTTTTGCTTCTTGCAGGTGTGGTTTCCGGTGCTGTGGGCTATGTTGCGATTGCGTGGCTGATGAGGCTCTTGAGGGCGGGCCGTTTGTGGCTTTTCGGCGTTTACTGCCTGGCCGTTAGCGCAATCGCGCTTGCAGTGGTTCTGTCGGTGGGTGTCCGGTAACCGCCAGGCGTGCCGGATTGGCTATAGAATTTTCAGCTTTGGCAGATCCTGGATATCAACCGCTCCGATCAGCCTGCCCCGCCTGTCCACGACCAGGATGTCGTCAATGTTGCGTTCCTCGAACACCCTGAGGATATCGGCCGCAAGACGATCCTCGCGAACGGTCACAGGCGACGCTGTCATTACCGATCGGATGGGCATGGCGAGGATATTCGGATAGTTGGCCAGTTTGCGGCGCAGATCGCCGTCAGTGAAGATACCTTTGAGGCGTCCTTTCGCATCCACCACGCCGGCGGAGCCGGCCCGTGAGCGGGTCATGGCAAGGATTGCGTCCTTTACTGAGGCATTATCTCTGACCACTGCAAGCCTTTCGCCGGTGCGCATTATGTCCGATACCTTGAGGAGAAGGGCGCGTCCAATCGCGCCGGCGGGGTGGAAGCGGGCGTAATCCTCCCGTTTGAACCCGCGGGCCTCCAGAAGGACCATGGCGATTGCATCGCCAAGAGCAAGAGCAGCGGTGGTGCTGGCAGTTGGAGCCATGTTGAACGGGCAGGCCTCGCGCCGTATTGCGGCGGGAATGGCAATGGCTGCATGGCGCGCGAGGGTGCTCTTGGGAGAACCGGTGATTGCTATCACGCTGACGCCTAGTCGTTTGGCGATCGGCAGAAGGGCGAGCAGCTCGTCGGATTCTCCGGAATAACTCAGCACCAGCAGAACGTCCTCCGGATTGAGAATACCAAGGTCTCCGTGCATAGCCTGGGCGGGGTTGAGGGCTACGCTGGTCGAACCCGTACTGGCGAGCGTGGCGGCGATTTTCTCGGCTATGTGGAGATTCTTGCCAATGCCGGTCACTACGATTTTCCCGCGTCGGCCAAGGCATTCGAGCATTATATCAACGGCTGTGGAGAATTCGCGGCCGAGTGCGGCCCGCACGCGGCGGAGACCTTCGATTTCCACTGAAAGAACCTCTCGCGCGCGTCGGATGAAGGCGTTGTGGCGGCGGCTGGCGGGATGTTGGGTGTGGGATTTCTTGTCCTGTTTCATGGCGCTTGCCGGATTGTGTTCCGTTTGTTTGATTGGAACCTCCTGCTGGCGCGTCGCTGGCGTGGAGAGAAGCTCGCGGGCGACGTGTCAAACTTCAATGTGGACTTTTGGTTTCAACTACTAGCAACAGCGTCATATTCCGTCAATCACAGCCTTCATTCGGCGGCTTATGTGTGGCGTTGTCAGGCACTTCTTTGAGTCTGAAAACTCGAATGGCGCGGCAACCCCATATTTCGGTGGGGAGGGGAAAGGAACGTACTTTCTCGTAGAGAGACGAAAACCACGGCTCGTGGTACAGGCCCCATGCCGCGAAGATGTCCATGGTTACGATCCATTTTGGGCGCTTATCTGATATGAGCGCCGGGCTTATTGCACCGATTTCCGGAGCTCCACGCTGATCAGATGGAACTGGCAGATAAGGTATGGCCTGAGGGCTTACTAGACCGCAGACATCCAATATGGGGCCGCAGTATGAGTATCCAAGCGCACCGATTTCGGAAGATGCAACAACTGACTGGCCGTCAACTCCCTGCAGCCATTGTCCTGTTTTGAGATAGGCAATAACGCGAAGTGCTGCCGGATCGGCATCACGGTACACGCTGCGAATATGTCCTCCAGATCTGTATCTGGCATGCCATTGCGCCGCAAGGAAGAACGCTGCTGCTGAGAACGTCAAAGCCAGCTTGAGATGATGAGAAACAGCATGACCGGCATTGTGTTGAAAATACGGACGCTCGAACCAGGAACCTGCTGATGGCCCAACCAACGCTAGTAAGACTGAGAATAGCGGAACCAGGAGGAGCGGTCTGTACCATGTCATGAAGAGGGGGTTGGTCAAAGCGTAGAAGACAAGCACAGACCAGAACCAGAGAAGGACGGCGAGACTGCGTGATGCATCGGTATTGCCCCGCCGGATGTGGTCTCCACCGGCTGCAAATGCTACTGTCAACACCGTAATAATGAAGCCGATGTTAGCCGGCGCGGTGGACGCGACGGCTGACCATATTTCATCGAGCATGACGAAGAGCGTGTTAAAGATGGGCAGTGGGTAGACACCTGAAAGCTTGGCTGAGATGGAGTGAGGAAGTGGATTTCCGAATTCCTTCCACAGCCACAACGACCATGCGAGGGGGATGGCTAGAGCGCAGGCGGCTATCCGCAATAGCCGTCCGGGCGGAGATGCGCGGACTAAAGGCGCGAAGGCGAGTGCGCAGGCGGCTGCTTCCGGTCTTGCAAGGAAGGAGAGCCCGAGGAGAAAAGCCGCTGTTTCCTTCTTATTGCGCATGGCCAGTGCCAGACTCCATGAAAAAAACGCCAGGAACATAAAAGGCTCCATACCCGCGATGGAAATTTCAAGCAACATGGGGTGGAGGAGACAAACCGCTGCGACTACAGTAGCTGCGGTGACACTTTGCGACGCTAGCAGAGCCGTCTGGTGGCAGCCAAGCGCGGCCAGGATAAACCAAGCGACATTTGTTCGAACTGCAAGCGCATCGGTGGGGATATGCCTGAAAATCGCTTTTAGAATTGCTATCCAGAAAAGATACAATGGGCTGGATACGCCAAATACTTTTTCGCCTGAATTGTATGCCAATTCGCCCCTGGCGACGAGATTGTCGGCATAACGGTAGGTGATATACGCATCATCATCGGGCAGTATATCGCAGCGGATGTGCACGAGGGCGGCGGGCAGACAAAGGAGCGCGAGGCAGACTGCTGGACCATATTTCCTGAAAAAAGAGGCCGTTTCGATATTATGTCTCTCTTGCCCCTCCGTTGCTGTCATGGTGTTGTATAAATGTTGACGTGTTGTTTTGATGCGCTTTGTGTTTCTTGCGTGAGAGGATGCGACGGCAGAGTGTCAACAAGCCTTCGCGGTAGTGTATGGGGGTCCGGGTTTGGATCGTAAAACACCATGAAAGAATTTGGACTGCCGTCGAATATCATTTCATGTTTCGATACTAGCTCGTATTCAGACAACGGTTTCGGAAGCTGTTTCTCAAGAGGGTTGACATAAGGAGCAAGGACATGGATATAGTCAGAGGACCAACGTACGCTGTAAGGATAATAGTGTCTGTAAGAGACAAGCACGTCGTAAACATATGCAGAACGGTAGGCATGCGGCAGGACGCCTCCAGCAAAGGTAAAAATACGTGGTGGGCGAACTGATGAATGCGGCCGGCTGTGCCAGTCTTGTTTGATCTCTTCTGCCTGAAGTCTCAGTATTCTGAGGAAGTCTTCGGCGTAGGAGCGAACTCCGATGTCTCTATATTCACCAACAAAGACTGACAGACCGTTCAAGGAGCGATGATACGTGTATGCAAGGTGACAGACATTGAAGGCCAAAAGCAACGCAAGACAAAACGCGAGACTACGATGCCATGAGATATTTTGGGTCTGGGCGTTCAAAAGTTTTGATGTGTTACTGATGGCGTCAGCAATCAGAAGGGCAGCGGGTGGCAGATACGGCACAAAGCAACGGAAACAAAACATCATGTGAGTAGTGGCCATTGTCAACGTGTATAGGAATGTGAGACCGATTGCCAAAGCAGACGAACGATTTGGGACGATTTCGCGAAAAGAGGGCGCATTCTTTTTTTCAGCAACAAGATACCAGATGGCAAGAAGTAATGCCAAGGGAACAAGCCCGCACAGCAACAGCCATTCAACAACATAGAAAAGGTTCTTGACGATTACAAACAGGTTGAAGCTAGGCGTTTTACTGTAGAATGATGTTGGAAAGATGTCGCCATAGTAAATCCATGCAAAACTCAGCCATCCGACCGGTATGATTGCCGCAAGCGCGCAGGCGGCCAGGATTTGCCTGGGGTTGCCGTTGCGGGCCAGAGCATACGCTGCGACAGGAATGGTGAAGATCACCGAGTCGTAGCGCGTGATGAAGGACAGTCCCGCGAGCAGGAGAATGGCCAGCAGACGCCGAAAATCGAGGCGGGCTGGCTTTATCAGAACAGCCATACAGGTGATCCAAAGCGCCAGAACTGGAGTTTCCAATCCTCCAACGGCCCAAAGTACAGCGCATGGCGGCAGGAGCAGAAGAACCATGACAACTACAACGCTGCAGGCTTCCCTTCTGCAAGCCCACGCCACCAGCACGACGCATAGAAGCCAGGACACTGCTCCCACAACTTTCCATGCAATATGGGATGAACCGGTGAGTAGATAGAGGACTGCCTGGAGCAGCACTTGAAGGGGCGAAGTGAAAGCCTGGAGCGGCTCGCCTATGTTGAAGTGAAGCAGGCCGAAGTCTCCAAAATTTTCAGCGTATCGGCAGGCTATGAAGGCGTCTTCGGCTGTAAACTTCCAGAAGAAGATGAACGCGCAAGCGCTGATTGCGACTGTTGCTATGGCCAGTACTGCCCAGACGATGTTGTTCTGGTTCTTCATTCGGAGCTTTACGGCTAGGCTAAGGTCGGAGTTGTGAGGCGAAAAGAAAAAAAGCGTC
>CALETX010000339.1 GCA_937920455.1 uncultured bacterium | reverse complement strand
GGCCGGAAGGGCGGCCCTGGAGGGAATGGTTTCTAACTTCATCGTTGAGGCCCGCCCTCCCGCAGTGGCAGGGCGGCCGGTTGCGGGACTTTGCCCTCATGCGGGTTTTCAGTATTCAGGTCGTGTCGCTGGGTATGTATTCAGATGTCTCCAAGAGAGTTTTCAAAAAAAACCGGCGCCGGAAAGCCTGGTTATAGTTGGCTTCAGCCACGGCAGCGGATTCAGAGGCGTAGCGCTGATGGATGCCGATGCCTTGAGCACTCCTTTGGGCGATGCCCCGCTCGATAGGGACCTTGCATGTTCCCTTATCGAAGGCGGCGACGTCGTCTTTTTTGATAACCGGCCCCATGAAGTCGAGCATTCTGCCGAGAACCTTGTGCCGTTTGTTCAGGTGGCATTTCCAGGTGTCCCAATGGTCGTGGCCATAATCGGTGATCATGATATGAAAACAGTGCACGGTTTTGCGACTGCGCTGGACAAGGCCTCGAGCATGAAAAGGGTTGTGGTGCTCGCCAGCACTGACATGCTGCATGATCCAGATTATGATCTGGTGACAAGGACTGACAAGAATACCCTTGAAAAAGTCCGCGCAATGGATATCTCTGGATTGCAGGAAATCTGGTCGCCTCAGCACCAAATTTTTTGCGGCATCATGCCGGTGTTGACGGCCATGACGTTTGCTGTAAAGCAGGGCTGCAAAGAAGGGTCTGTGCTGTACTACCGCAATTCTGGAGATGACTACCCGGAGAGCCGTGGGCAATGGGTGGTGGGTTACGGGGCGGTTCTGTTCGCGCTGTCTGGAGAGTGAGATTTAGCAAGTCCTGAGGGGCAGCGGAAAGGCAAGCCGATGTCTGGCACAAAAGAAAAAGTACCGCAGCCGAAATACAGGCGGGTACTGCTCAAGTTGAGCGGCGAGGCGTTGAGAAACAAGCCCAAAGGCCTTAGTATTGACCCGGAAATTGTGGCTGGCATAGCCAGGCAGGTCAAGGCGGTGCATGAGCGAGGCGTTGAAGTGGCGCTAGTGGTGGGAGGCGGCAATATTTTCCGAGGCACAACCGCTGCTCAACGAGGTCTTGACCGTACGTCCGGTGACTACATGGGCATGCTCGCAACAATCATAAACGGCCTTGCGTTGCAGAGCGGGCTGGAAAAGGCCGGCCTTGAGACGCGCCTTCAGACCGCGATCGAAATGAGGCAAATCGCCGAGCCCTTCATACTGCGGAGGGCACTCCGCCACTTCGAAAAGAAACGTGTCCTGATTTTCGCAGGCGGCACTGGAAACCCCTATTTCAGCACGGACACGGCGGCAGCATTGCGGGCAAGTGAAATAGGGGCGGAGGCTCTTCTGAAGGCCACAACGAAGGTTGACGGCGTGTACTCCGCTGATCCTTTAGCCGAGTCGGGCGCGGTAAAGTACGACGAGCTTGCTTACGAGGAAGCGATTGCGCGGTCGCTCAAAATAATGGATGGGGCGGCTTTTGCTCTGTGCCGCGAACACAGGATTCCCATCATAGTCTTCAGATTTGTCGCGGACGGAGGCGATAGTCTTCTCCGAGTTGTGATGGGTGAAAGAATCGGCACGCTGATTCACGCATAAGAAAAGAGGAAGGAGGCGCGCAGCATGGAATCACTCGACGACGTGATTTTGAACGCCGAAGACAAGATGGAAAAGAGCATAGCGTTCCTTCAGCAGGAGTTTTCTGGATTACGCACCGGCAAGGCTTCTCCGGCCCTTGTCGAAAATATAAAGGTTTCGTACTACGGGTCCATGGTAAGGCTCAGGGAGATAGCCGGAATAGCCACGCCTGATACCCGGTTGATAGTAATCACGCCTTATGATCCGACGGCCTTGCCGGACATCGAGAAGGCCATATTGGCAGCGAACATCGGCATCACCCCAGTAAACGACGGTCGCGTTGTGCGGGTTCCTGTTCCTGAGTTGAGCGAGGAGCGGAGAAAGGAATTGACAAAGGTGGCCAGACGAATGGCCGAAGAGGCACGGGTTGCCATACGCAACGAAAGGCGTGACGCCAATGAGGCCATCAAAGCGCTCCAGAAAGACGGGAAGGCTTCGGAGGATGACTGCAAGGCCGCTCTTGAGCAGGTGCAAAAAGACACCGATGAAAGCATCAAGAAGATAGACGACATGCTTAAGGCCAAGGAGCAGGAGATAATGGCGGTGTAATGTTCCGCAGTTCGCCTCAGGTTTAGAAAAGAATTGACGAGGTTCGTGGAACACTGTAGCAGAGAAATGGAGGTGGGTCATGGCAGACAATACGTCCAGCAACAACGGAGTTCCTCTCCCGCCGAAGATTGACTTGAGGAAGGATGTTCTGAAGGCCCAGCCGAAGGGTCAGGTGCCCTCCCAGGCTGTTCAACCGCAGCAGAGTCCTCCCGTTGTGTCCTCACCGCCTCAGCCTGCGCCTGCCGCACATGCGTCTCCCGGACCTGTTGCTGCGCCGGCGTCTCCCCCTGGCGTGGTGGTCAAACCTTCTATATCGGTTCAGGCGCCGGCTGCTCCGCAAGCCGCTCCCACCATTCAGATCAAGAAACCCATCCCCGCTCCTGGTGCGGAAGGAGGTTCGGCGGTTCCAAGGCCAGCCGCGTCGCTTCAAGAGGACGGTAGCTCGACGACGATGAGGCTTGAAATTCCAGCCGTATCACAGAAGACGTCATCCGAGGCGCCGACCATAGTAGTTTCAAAACCAGCCGCTTCGCCGGCCGCACCATCTGGTACCGCGGCACAGGCAGCCGCCCAGGCCGGCGCTGCCGGATTGAAGAGCAAAACAACGCGGATACCTCTTGAAATGGCTGCGCCGGCCACGGGTGCTGCCCCTGGCAAGCCGACGCAGGACCTGAAGACGATCAAGATCAAGCCTGCATCTGGAGCGCCGCTTGGCAAACTCAGCGCGCCTGTTGTCCAGCCACCAGGCGAAAAGGTTATTGAGGAAAAGCGCAAGACGTCGCGAATTTCACTTGAGGCGGCGCTGGAGGCTGCAGGATCAAAGGGGCCTGCACTTGCCGGCGGGCCTGTTATTTCTGAAACGCCAAAGACAATCAAATTGAAGAGACCCGGCGAGTCGCCATCGCTGCAGGTTGAGCCGGCCGGGGCTGAAGCCGCAAAGGCTTTGGGGCGCACCACTAAACTGGAAGAGCCGGCTGTGGAAGAAGAAGGCCCCAGCCCCACAAGGCGAAAGACCATCAAACTCAAGAGGCCAACAGATCGCCCAGCTGCTCCTGCGGTCGCAGTGGCCAGGGGAGAAGAATCAGTCGCTCAGGCGGAAGAGGAGGCCCCTTCCAGATCTTCGCTGGTGTTCGACGCCATAGCGCTTGCTGCGGCAATAATGCTGATTATTTCCAGCTTGATTGTTGTATACATATTTTGCGCTCAGGCGTTTGGACCTAACGTTTCGTTGACACAGCTCTCGTATGGTGCACCCGGGTTGGATCTCGGCTGGCCCGGCAAGCTGCCATCGGTGTTGCGCTAGGGGGTGAATGATGGGAAATGACAACGTGATACATGTTAATGATGAGAACTGGGAGAAAGAAGTAATACAATCTCAGATTCCCGTTTTGGTTGATTTTTGGGCTGAGTGGTGCGGCCCTTGCCGTATGATCGCGCCGGTGCTTGACGAGATCGCATCGGAGGCTGTCGGCAAACTCAAGGTTGCCAAGGTAAATGTGGACCAGAATCACAAGCTTGCCACTCAGTTCGGCATCAGGTCTATTCCGACTCTGCTCGTCTTTAAGGAAGGAAAAGTTCAGGAACAAATGATTGGCGCCTTGTCCAAGGCTGCTCTCAAGAACAAAATTAGCGCTTACCTGACCCAGTGACACGGTGTTGTGGCACGTGGTGCGCCTGGCGCGGATCGAACGCGCAACCTTCAGCTCCGGAGGCTGACGCTCTGTCCAATTGAGCTACAGGCGCAACTCTGCTCTCTTTGCAAACTTTGCGGCCGATGCCGTCAGACACTTCTACAGTATCATACAACGCGGCGTTGTCCAGTGGGCGTGTGTGGTCACGCCCCGGCATGAGTCAGCCATTTTTCCGCTGGAACTCCTTCATGAATGCGACGAGAGAGTCAATGCCTTCCACCGGGAATGCGTTGTAAATTGACGCTCTGATGCCACCGACCGACCGATGGCCTTTCAGTCCTTTCATGCCCTGTCTGGCTGCTTCCTTGATGAACGCTTCTTCCAACGCTTCATTTTGGAGGCGGAACGTGACGTTCATGTCGGAACGACATTCCTTGGCTGCTGTTCCCCGATAAAATCCACCGCTATTGTCAATGGCGGCATATAGTTTTGCTGCCTTTTCGACGTTTCGACGGTAGAGATTTTCCAATCCTGTTTTTTTTACCCATCTGGTCACGAGCGCGATGAAATATACGCCGAAACACGGCGGGGTGTTATAAAGAGAATTTTCTTCAATGTGCGCGCGATACTTGAGCATTGTCGGCAGATTTTCCGGCGCTCGCTCGGCAAGATCTTTTCTTATGATCACCAGAGTTACGCCAGCCGGCGCCAGATTTTTCTGGGCGCCTGCGTAGATCAGGCCAAAGGCAGATACGTCAACAGGGCGTGAGAGAATATCCGACGACATATCCGCCACCAGCGGCGCCCGGGTCTCAGGGAAACGTTTCCACTGGGTGCCGGCTATAGTCTCGTTTGATGTTATATGCACATACGCAGGATTCTCTGAGAATCGCAGTTCATCCTCGCGCGGAATGCGTGTTGGTATTTCCTTTGATGTGTCCGCGGCAATATGAACATTGCCGATGAGTTTGGCCTCTTTGATGGCCTTGGATGCCCACGAGCCGGAGTTCACGTAGTCAGCCGTCTGTCCCTTGCCCAGCAGGTTCATTGGAACCATGGCAAACTGCAGGCTTGCCCCGCCCTGAAGGAACAACACAGCGTAATCGGGCGGAACGCCAAGCAGCGACCGGATGCCCTCAAGGGCTTCGTTGTGGGCCGCTTCGTATTCCTTGCCGCGATGGCTGCATTCGAGAATGGACATGCCACTGCCTGCGAAATCCAGCATTTCATCTCTTGCATGTTCGAGTGCTTCGAGAGGCAGCACGGCCGGGCCTGCGTTGAAGTTATAAACCCTCGCCATCGTTATCTCCCTTTCTCATTTCGTTAGGTTGCCCAAAGGCACGCGCGCAACTCTATTCGAGGGTTGGCGATCCGTCAACTTTCTAACATGACACTCAGCGTGTGCAGGCGTTGGCTGGAAACAAAGGCAGGTAGCACAAGCCAGAAGGTGCTGCAGACATGCCGCTGCCTGCCGTACCGGTCAGACGCAGAGTTGATCCACATACTGACCCATGGTTGTCAAACTGCTTGCTTTCTCGCTTCGTGCTTCGCCCCGCCAACTTATGGAACCAGTGCACGATGTGCCTGAGAGCCTCTGCCTGCTGGCACCTGAAAAGCAGGGATCTGCATTCATTTGGCGAGGAATGCTTCCTCGGCCGTCTGTCTGGCAAATGTCAGCACGGCCATGGCCCTTCTTCTTACCGGCGCGCGCGTGTCATTTAGATAGGGAGCGATGAGATCTTCTCTCTTGATGCCCATTGCCGCCAGAGATTCGGCTATCGCAAGATCAATCTGCCATCGTGCGTCCAGAACGACAGGGTTGCTGTTGTTCATGGACACCTGAAGTTTGCGGGATGTGGGTAATTCTTTTCTGTTCGCCACACGCTCGAGAGCAGCCGCAGCGCGTGGATCGCCAATGCGGCCAAGCGCGCGCACTATGGTTAGAAGCGCGTCGAGAGAAAGATCGCCATCATCCAAGACGGCAACCATCTCTGGAACTGCTTCTCTCGCCTTCAAACGGCCCAGCAAAGCGGCGGCTGGAATCCATGCTGGAACATCCGCTCTTACGCGGTTGCATTCCGGAGAGGGCGGAGCAGACAATCGAGAGCGGACTGTCTCGATCAAAGCGGGAATGGCCCTGCTGTCATGGCGCATGGCCAGAACCGCTGCGGCGCGAAACCTTGCCACAGGTTTATCAGAAGCTTCAGAGGTCTTTAGGAGTTCATTGTAGGTTGGCGAATCCGGCTTCGCGGATGAGAGGAGAAGAAGGGCTGAAGAGGCTCTCGGTCCCTCGATTTCCGCGACAAGTTCAGACGGGCGGTCAGGAGGCGGCAATGCCTTCCATGACGATGTTGCCTGCTCCAGTTTCTCCATGAATCGCGGCTTCTCAGACGGCGGGCGGATCGCGCCTGAAGCAATGAGAAGCTGGCGCAGTTCTGAAATGGAGATGTATCTGGGGTCACGTCCTGATTCGACGGCGATGGCCGCAGCCAGACCGGCAGCCTCTCCAATGCGCTGCATGTCGTTCTGCATCCGGAAACTCATGTGAGCGTCGTGGGTCAGCCCGCAAGCCCGACAGGCAACCAGAAGACCTTCAACTCCCTTCGGCAAAAGGACTCCATAGGGAATCTCATATCCAAGCGGACGGGCCCAGTATCCAAGCACCCATACGTAGAAAAGGGATTGGTCGGACTCAAATTCATAATCATATCCGTGATTGTCGTGGAATCCCCATGTTTCGGCTATGGCGTCAGGGAATCTGCGTCCTACAACCTGGTCGGAAAGATTGAGCATTTGATCGCATATCACCTGTCTGCTGCTGCGGATTCCGATC
>CALETX010000338.1 GCA_937920455.1 uncultured bacterium | reverse complement strand
CGCGTGCTGATTCTGTGTTCCAATCTTACTGTGGCCGTTGGCGGTCAGATTAACGTGAGTTCCAACGGGTTCCGGGGTGGGAGGAAAGATTATGTGCCCTATCACGGCACAGGGCCAGGCGGAGGACAATCAAAGACCTATGGCGGGGGAGGCAGCTATGGCGGGAGTGGCGGAATGGGTGGGTCTGCGGGCGGAAGTCCTGTGCCGGGACCGACATACGGTCCGGCGGATTATCCGTCAGAACCTGGCAGCGGCGGTGGTGGCGGCAATGCGTACGGAGGTAATGGCGGCGGCGCCGTCTGGATCGAAGCAACCGGCGATGTCACCATTGATGGGCTGCTGTCGGCCGACGGCGGTGACGGCAATGGGGATCAGGGAGCTGCAGGCTCAGGAGGGGCGATTGTTATCCAGTGCCGCACTATACGAGGAACGGGCACTGTCGGCGCAAGCGGCGGAAACAGGGGCGGCAATTCCGGGGGTGGCGGCGGCGGGCGCCTAGCGATTCATGTCAACGAAACTGCCCAGGCTGCCGTATCTCCCAGGCCGACGATCAGATTCCTTGCGGCTGGAGGCCTCGGATATGACAATGGATCTCCTGGCACTTTGTTTTTCTCCTCTGCCGAACTGATGAATACGGTGCTTGCTCATGTCGGCTATCTTATAGTTCCAGGATTCACCTCGTGGGCTCCAGACACGCTGACGGTCAGCAATGCCTGGCTGGCTTTCCCCGAAGGCTTTTTGTTGAGCGTTACAAACGATCTGACTGTTGTTACCAACGCGACGCTCATGATCACCAACACAACAGCGCTTACAGTGGGAGGAAATCTTGTGCTGTCTAACGGTGGTTCTTTATATCTTGGAAGCGCCTTGACAAACGGGACAACTGAGTACGGGTGTCTGCTTTCCGTGACGGGGGCGGTGTGGATAGGAACCAACTCGTCGTTGCGGCCCATGTCGCATCCTACGAATGGCGGCTCGCTTAAAATTGCCGTCCCTCGAGTATTGGTGATGGGTGGTGGGAGGATAGATGCTTCGGGACTGGGCTTCAGTCAAGGGGTTTCCAATCACGCTCAGGGTTTTGGTCCGGGCGGAGGGTACAGGGGCGCGAACTCCGGCGGTGGCGGCGGATATGGCGGGGTTGGAGGGAAGGGCGGTCACATAACAAGTTACGGTGGCACGAACTATGGTCTTGCCGAGTTGCCGCTCATGCCTGGAAGTGGCGGGGGTGATTATCGCGGGACCAGCGTGAATGCGGGGTACGGTGGAGGGCTGATCTGGATTCAGGCGTCCGGCATTGTCACGCTGGATGGAACAATCAGCGCCAACGGCAGTTCGCCTAGCGGTTACCAGGGTGGCGGGGCCGGCGGGGGGATTTACATTTCCTGCAGAAAGTTCACGGGTAGTTCAAGCGGGATATTGAGGGCAAATGGCGGCAAGAAGGGCGGGAGCGAAAGCGGCGGCGGCGGAGGGGGCAGGATTGCGGTAGAATGCGTGAGCCTGCAATGGCCCTATACAAATAATGCCACAGCCACCGGCGGCGCAGATGGGGGCAGTGGCTCGCAGGCCGGCACGGATGGAACTGTTGTTTGGCTTCGGAGAGCGCCGGGAGGCACGGTTTTTGTGGTCAGGTAGGCTGGTATTCACGATTGGAGACAAGAGTGGTCACGTCGCCATGCCGGGATGCTTTCAAGAACAGACCGAACCGCGTTGCTGTCGCAGGCAATTTCCTTGCCAAGGGCGGGCATGTACATCACCGTGCATGGATAAATGAACAACCTCAAGCCCGGCTTCCATGACCCAAGCATCGAACTGGTAAAATCAGCAAAGTCTCTGTAACGGTTGCCGGTGTTGATGTAGCAGTGCGGTGCCACAACAGCGTCAGTGCCGAACGCCTCCATAAGGTCCGAAACCGGGAGGCTTGACGAAATGTCGCAGTTTATGCCTGTCAGCTTCTTGATCTTCTTGATTGCCGGCAAATGCCCTTGGTGGATTGTGCAGGAATGGAGGAACAATCCGCCGAACGCGTCGGCAACGCGGTTGTTGTAAGGAACGACGAATTCTTCATAAATTTCCGGGGAAACATTGACAAGGTTGTCGTCGGACATTTGAATTCCAGCTTCCGGAGGAAACCAGATATACGGCCAGCTTCCTCGACAAACAGACGGACCGGCTGCTTCCATCTGTGCTTTGAAGAACTCGATAGCGAAATCGGTGACCACATCCATTGCTGCCTTCAATTTCGAAGGCTCATCATATGGGAGGGTAAAAAAGCGCTCACTTCCTACGAGTTGCTCAACGGTTGTGAAAGGGCTCTGAAAATCCATAATACGTATCGGGATTCGTTCGTCGGCGTATTTTGCGAAGGATCGTGTCTGATCGAGGACCGACCCCAGTTTGCCGTCTGTTACTCCTGGTTTGTGGAGATGGTCCAACTCGGAAAGATTTCTCACCGCCGGCTTAACCCACTGTACGCCGGATGCGCTTATTTCTTCGGCTCCGAAAGCTGTTGCCATGGCACAAGTGCCTGCGCCTGTGCCGAGCGTAGGCACGAAATCATCGAGGCCGAGCGGCCTGCGCATGAAGTAATGGCTTGCTTCCCAAACCGCCATTTGATGTTTGTCTGGAGTGGATGGCTTTTCGGTGGAGGAGGGAGCAAGAGTGAGCGGAGGATGAATAATGGCGCCGGGCCTGTCAGGGGGAGGCCCGGAGAAAAGCCGCCTGATGAAGGCTTTGGCAGATTCCACTGCAGACCAATTCAGCTCATTAAGGATAAGGCGTTTCGGAAGCTGGCTTTTCAGAGACATAACATTTTCATAATCGCCTGCCGGTAAAACAGCAAGCAGCAACTGAGTGGCGTCAGTCTTGAACATTGCTTGGAAATATGGTATTGGCTGGCCGTCTCATAGCAAGGAGGTGCTGGAATGAACGAGTTTCCGGTGGGTTTTGTGTGGGGAGCAGGAGCGGCAAGCTATCAGGTTGAGGGCGGGGCTTATGAAGGCGGGCGAGGCACGACAGTGTGGGACGTGATGTGCTGGACGCCTGGAAAAATATGGGACGGCCACACCGGCGAAGTGGGATGCGATCATTATCATCGCTGGAGAGAAGATGTCCAGATAATGAAACAGATCGGCTTGCAGGCTTATCGATTTTCCATCGCCTGGACTCGTATTTTGCCTTCAGGCCAGGGCAAGACAAATGCCGAAGGAATTGGTTTTTATGACAGGCTTGTGGATGCTCTTCTGGAAGCAGGCATCGAGCCATGGGTCACGCTCTTTCACTGGGATTATCCATATGAACTCTTCTGCAAGGGCGGATGGCTCAGTCCGGATAGCCCCAAGTGGTTTGGGGACTATGCGGCGGTCGTGGCAGACGCGCTTTCCGACCGGGTCACGAAGTGGATGACGCTCAATGAGCCTCCATGTTTCATCGGGCTGGGGCTTCAGAGCGGCGATCATGCGCCTGGCTTGAAGCTTGGCTTTTCAGAGGTGCTCAGAGCTGCGCATAACACGCTGCTTGGTCATGGTCTTGCGGTGCAGGCTCTGCGCGAGCGATGCAAGAAGAAGCCGATGATAGGCATGGCAATGTGCGGAAGAGTCACTGCGCCTGTTAGTGAAGACAGAGCGGATGTCGAAGCAGCTCGGTCTAATATGTTTGACGAGTTTGGCTGGGATGTCTGGAACTACGCCTTGTGGACTGATCCCATTTTCTTCGGGCGCTATCACGAGAATGCGATCAGACTTTATGGGAACGCCATGCCGCGTGTGACAGACAACGACATGAAGATTATCGCCCAGCCGCTGGATTTTTACGGTATGAACATTTACTCCTGCGGTTTCGTAAAGGCCGGGAAAAGCGGTCGTCCCGAGCATGTGGCGTTGCCAGTCGGTTATGGGATGACTACCATGGAGTGGCCTGTGACGCCGGAGGCGCTGTACTGGGGACCACGGTTCGCGTGGGAAAGATACCGCAAGCCCATAGTAATCACCGAGAACGGGATGTCGAATACCGACTGGATTGCTCTGGACGGTGGCGTTCACGATCCGCAGCGCATTGATTTTCTGACGCGATACCTGAAGGAATATCGCAGAGCGATAGAGGGTGGTGTGCAGGCCATTGGTTATTTTCAATGGTCAATTATGGACAATTTCGAATGGGCGCACGGCTACAAACGACGGTTCGGCCTGGTGTATGTGGACTATCCCTCCGGCCGCCGCATCCTCAAAGATTCGGCCAGATGGTATAGAGATGTCATCCGCAGCAATGGCGCGGGCATCGGGTGAGGGTGGAATCGGTTGGTCTGCGCCGCCGACAGGAATCAGCGCAGAATTATGACAGTTCCTCGCGGCTGGCGGAGAATCAGGTACTTGCCGACATAGAGGAGTCGAGTGTCTCTTCTGAAGAGGTACAAAGTCGAAAGTTGCGGGAAGGGCACAGGCACAGTGGCAAGATTGCCGACATGAGAAAAATCCACACTTGTTGGCAGATTAGTAAACACATCAGCCCAGTTAG
>CALETX010000337.1 GCA_937920455.1 uncultured bacterium | reverse complement strand
ATGCCTGCGCGAATGAGGCCCGGAACGAGCGGTTCCACATAGCCACAGGAATGGACGATAACCTTCTTGCCGTGGTCATGGGCATAGTCGAAGAGCATCTTGTGTCCGGGCAGCATGATTTCTTCGTACATTGCCGGAGACATGAAGGGTTTTTCCTTGAAGCCCATGTCTTCATAGAACCAGAAGGCATCCGGGAGACCTTCCTCACGAAAGAGGACTTCCTGATGCATAATGGTGAAGCGGGCGTAGGTCATCACCATGTCCTTGACCCAATCGGGGTCGAGCGCCATGCCAATGAGCATGTATTCATGGCCGCAGACGGGGTGCATCTGTTCGAAAGGAGCCACGCCGCCCCAGCAGAAGGCGCGGTTTTCCTGCGCGGCGAGTTTTTTAGCGTTGCGATATCCCTCGAATGGAATGCGCCGGCGGTCAACGTTGAGCAGATATGGTTTGATTTCCTTTTCCCAGCCCTGCCGGTCTTTGACGGTAAAATCCACGTGTTCGGGCGTTCCCGACTTGTTTTTCCAATAACGGAGCTTTGCGCCGTTGCCGTCGAGGCGGAGAATGGTTTCGTCAGTTTCTTCGATTGTGACCGGCTGAAAATCAAGATTCGCACAACTGTTCAGCCAGCCGCCACCGCGCCAGCTCATGTCAAAATGAACGCAGTGATCCTCGCCCTCTTTGAGCTTGCCCTGAGCGATATACTTGCGAGTGGTTTCGCCCCAGAGTCCGTCTCCGTAGGCTAGGCGATCAACCGGCTGGCGGTTTAGGGCTGCGAGAAATCTTTCTTTATGTGACATGGCGGCCATGGGGGCTTCTCCTTTCATGTCGATTCTGGTCCCTGCCAGGGCCTAAAGTTGCGAATTGCAGCGTGTTACACAAGCAAAAGTCGAACAAAAACCATGGCAACTGAAACTGTGAAGTATGCAGGCGCTCCGGGGACGCTGGCAGGAAGTCAGGAAGTTAGGGGTCAGATTGTTGGACGCCCGCGCTTTTGGTATAAGAAGGACAAACGCTTTCGGGCTGGACGAGTGAACAGGCGCTATGTTTCCTATTCTCGGGTTTTGCAGAAAGCAGACCCTGCGTTTGGCCTGAGACTGAGAAATGGGGGGGAACGTGTGATGAAGGAACTCAAGAAAGCCCTGGCTATAGGTCTCACAGGGCGGGCTGCGGCCGAGGCAATGGGGAGGTTCCGACGGCAGTTGAAGCGATGGGGGCTTGCGATGCCGTCTGTGCAGCCGCTGGTACTGGATTTCGGGCTTGGGGTTTTTTATCGGACGGGCCTGATCGAATATTGGATTGCCAACGAGGGGACGGCCGGCTACTGCGGGAAGTATCTTTTTGTGTTCGACGGCCAGACGTGTCCGGAACACAGGCACTCAGGGAAGCACGAGACTTTTTTCGTGGTGAAAGGCCGCGTGAGCATGAAATGCGGCGGACGGCGCGTGACGATGAAGGCCGGTGATGTACTTCCTGTGCGGTCGGGGGTTTACCACAGTTTTAGGGGCATTGGGCCGGCGCTGCTGCTCGAAATTTCGACTCCTTGCGAAGTTGCCGACAATCATTTCAGGAATCCAGCGATACCGATCGGTTCGAACTGGAATCCCGGCGCTGCACTCGTGAAGGAACAGCGGAGAGAGAAATGAAGAAAAGAGCGCCTCTCGTGGGTTTGTGTCCGATAGGCAAGTTCGTATTCAGCCATAAGGACGCGTGCCGGCAGAAGAGAATCATTCAACAGAAACTGCGCGAGTGGGATGTGCGATATGTGGACCTGGAGCGTGTCCTTCCCGACGGCATGGTGCGGGATCAGGCGCATGTTGACACGGTGGTGAGATATTTCCGGTCGAAGGATATTGACGCTCTTTTCATGCCTCATTGCAACTTTGGGACAGAGGGCGCCGTGGGCGAAATAGGCCGGCAGCTTGGCTTGCCGGTTCTTCTTTGGGGCCCCAGAGATGAGATGCCGGAGGCGGACGGCACAAGGTTGAGGGACACGCTCTGCGGGCTTTTTGCTTCAAGCAAGGTACTTCGCAAACTGGAAGTGGCGTTCACCTACATCGAGAACTGCCGGTCGGACGATCCGCTTTTGAGGGCGGGGGTTGACCGATTCTTGAGGGCGGTGAACGCGGCTGCCGCGGTGCGTCGCGGCATCAGAATCGGACACATAGGCCAGAGGATAGATTTCTTCTGGACGACGATCGTTAACGAAAGCGAGCTCCTTGAAAAATTTCGCGTGCAGGTCCAGCCGATAGACATGGTTGCTTTCATCGGACGGGTAAAAGATCGAGCGCGTGTGAATGGCGCCAACTACCGTCGTGAAGCAAGGCGATGGCGCAGGCAAATAGCGATGGAAGGTTTCACTGACGAAGGACCTATGATGAGAATTCTTGCCGCTCGCGACGTAATGATGGAATGCATCCATGATTACTCCCTGGACGCTCTGGCGGTGCAGGATTTTCCCTCGCTGGTGGATGCGCTTGGCACATACGCGTTCTTTGCGAACAGCCTCGTGGGTAACGAATGTCCTGTGGCGCTGGAATCGGATATACACGGCGCTGTGAGTCTGGTCTTGCTTCACAGGACGATGTTTGGCGTGGAGCCGGTTTTCCTGGCTGACGTAACGGCGCGGCATCCCGAAGATGACAACGGAGTGCTGCTCTGGCATGCGGGCGCCCCGACGGAGCTGAAGCGGGATGGGGAACGGATAAGGTTGGGACGTCACTGGATTCTGCCCAGTCCCGTTGCGGGAATGCCGCACTTTGGACTTAAAGGCGGGCCAATCACCATTGCTCGGTTTGACGGAGACTCCGGATACTACCGTCTCGCAGTGGGCGAGGGAGCATCAATGTCCGGCCCGTTCACGCAGAACAGTTATGTTTGGATGAAGGTTGACGACTGGTCGAGGTGGGAGCGCATCCTTATCGAAGGACCTTTTATACATCACGTTGCGATGGGCTACGCGCATTGCGGGGACGCGCTGATTGAGGCGTGCCGGTTCATCCCGGGTTTGACCCCTGTGCACTTGAACGGAGGAGGGGCATCGCGCCGCGTCTGAATGCTTGACAGCAAAAGAAGAGCGCGGCGCTTGCGCGAGGAAAACTGATGTCGGCAACTCCATGGGCGCGGGTGGTACTAACTTGTTATGAAATCGGCCAAGTGAAAAGGGGGTAACGATGTTCCGGGCAGGAGCCGCCAGGGTTGATATCTCTCCGGCGAAAGGCGCTCAGCTTTTCGGGTATCCGCATGTGCGCCGTCTTGCGACGGGCGTTCACGATCCTCTGTGGGTATCGTGTCTGGCGATACAGAACGACACAGGCGGCTGCGTGTTGGGCGCTTTGGACCTGCTTTTCTTAGACCCGCCGGCTGCGCGCAGTATTCGGCGCCGTGTAGCGGATGCCGTGGGCGCGCGAGAGGAAGCGGTTTTCATAAGTTGCACTCATACCCATTCCGGGCCGGTCACATCCACAATTCTGGGTTGGGAGGGAGATGTGGCGATGCCGGACCCTGATTGTGAGTATCTGGGGCGTGTTGCTGACTGTGTGGTCGAGTGCGCAATGCGGGCGGCTGAAGCAATGCGGCCGGCGCGGGTGGCATGGACCAGGGCCTCAGCGCCGGGCGTGGGAGGCAACCGTCACGATCCGAATGGTCCCTCGGACCCCGAGGCGGGTGTCCTCGTGGTGCGTGAAGAAGACGGCGAGGTAATTGGCATTTCGGTCGTTTACGGAATGCATCCGACGGTGTTGCATGAGGATTCCACATTGGTTTCATCTGATTTTCCGCACTATGTGCGCCTCGCTCTTATGGAGCGCTTCGGCCCTAAGACAGTGGTGCTTTATCATACAGGGCCGGCGGGGGATCAAAGTCCGCGATATCATGTCCGGGGCCAGACTTTTTCCGAAGCCGAAAGGCTCGGGCGGACTCTGGGCGGCTGCGTTGGCGACGCGGTTGGGGCTTTGAATGAGGGGTCGTTTATGCCGGACGCTGTGATTGAGGGAAGGCTGGCGTGCTTCGAGCCTGTGCGCAGAGCGATTCCGTCGGCAGCGGAGGCGGAGCGGATGCTGGATGAATACAGGGCGGACTTCGACTTCTTGCGCACCGTGGGCGCGGATCGTGCGAGGGTGAGGACCGCCGAGTGCGCAGTATTTGGGGCCGAAGCCGCCGTGAGTCTTGCGAAAGCGCTGGAGTCCGGCACGCTTGGGCGGTTACTGGGGGAATATGTCCCGTTCGAGATTCAGGCCGTCAGGATCGGGGATGGCGTTCTGGTGGGGCTGCCCGGCGAAGTTTTTTGCGAATATGGGAAGCGCATAAAAAAGGCATGGCCTGGCAAAGTTTTTGTTGTGTCACTGGTCAACGGACACATGCAGGGATACATCACCACGCGGGAAGCGGCCGAGAGGGGGGGCTATGAGGCGGCTGGAGCGGTTTTCGACTGGCGGACAGGTGATGTGATGGTGCAAGCCGCGCGGCGGGTTGTCGAGCAGTTGTTTACGGGCAATTGCGAAGGTGAGGGGCGAGGCGCGATATGATTCTGGCGCTCGATCTGGGGTCAACATACTTCAAGGCTGCCCTTTTTGACAGCGGGTTGCATCGCCTGTCAGAGGAAGAGATACCCACGCCGTATTCGAGGCGCCACGGAGCGATTGTGGAAATGGAGCCGGAAGAGACCTGGTCCGCCGTGATGGGTGTGATGCGAATGGCGGTGAGCGAGGCGGGCGCGAAGTCGTCTGATGTCCGGGCGGTGGCTGTAACAAGCCAGGCACAGACGTTTTGCATATCTGATGGAGAGGGTCGGGCCAGGACGCCTTTCATAAGCTGGCTTGACACGCGTGCTCGGGTCGAAGCCGAGGAAATCAGGGCGCGGTTCGGGTCGGTTTTTCACCGGCATTGCAGTTTCCCGCAGGCAACGGCACAGCTTCAGGTCTGTCAGATCCGCCGGCTTGTGAAGGGCGATGCGTCGCTCCTGGCTGATGGCGCGAGGGTCATGTCTTTGCCGTGTTATGTTTTCAATCGGTTGGCGGGGGAATGGATCAGCGACTCAAATCTGGGCGCGATGAGCGGCGTTTACTCGCTGCTCGAACACGGGTCGTGGGGAGAGATGCTGGAGTTTTGCAGGATTCCGCCGGAGGCGGTGCCGACATGGGTACCAGTTGGCGGCGGGATTGACTCGCATGCCTTGTGTCCGGACTGGGGCGAGAAGAGCCCGTTACGGCTTGTTTGCGCGGGCAACGATCAGACGGCGGGAGCTTTTGGGGCTGGGTGTAGTCCTTCGGACGTGCTTGTCACTCTTGGTACTGCGCTGGTCGCGTACAGAACGGTTACAGGCCGGGTCGGTCCGTACAGTGGCGGTGGTTGTTGGGGACCTTATCCAGGAGGAGGGTATTATGAGCTGGCGTATCGTGATGAGGGGTGCTTGGCGCTGGATTTTGCCCGGGATCATTTGATGCCCGGCTTGCTCATCGAGGATTTTTTTAAGGCTGCCGAAAGCGAAGCGGACCAGGCAGAGAGATGCGGGTGGTTCTTTTTTCCTGACTTGATCAGAAGTGGCGAGCCGTGGGTTGGTGAAGGAGACCGGCGCTTGTTGCCGTACGCCACGGTCGAAGGGCTGACCTTCAGTTTGAGGGATCTGGTGTTTGACGAGCTAGTGGGAGAGCTTCCGGAGCGAATACTTGCGGTCGGTGGTGGGGCGCGTAGCGCGTTCTGGGTGAAGCTCATCGCTGACACGCTGAACCTTCCGGTGGAGATTGTGTGTGGAGATGGCTTGCTGGGAGCGGCCAGTATGGCTGTCTTTGGAACGGCTGCGCCCGGCCGTCGTGGTGGGGAAGTAGTATTTCCTGACTCCGAACATGTGTCACAACTTGATGGGCGGTACAGACGATGGCATGAGGTTCGGAAGCAGATATGAACCTTTCCTGGTTTCTGGTCGGAAG
>CALETX010000336.1 GCA_937920455.1 uncultured bacterium | reverse complement strand
TTGGGCGGGAAGGCCAATGTCGTGATCTGTTCCAAAACAACCTTATTCGGCCGCCTAGCGTCATTTTCGAGTCTGCAAGGCAGCACCGGGTTCTGTGGGTGTCCGGATAGATAACGGCAAGGCGACTTCCACTCAGGTCTTCTTCAATTATGCCAGAACCAACCTCAGCAAAGAGCATCAAACTCCAATGGGAATCATCCGCAAACGCAACCCTGCAATCCATCCAACTATCGCGCTGATTTCCTCAGAGGCTGGCCATCTGACTGATTCACTACAACTAATTACTGAGTGCGAAGGCACAGCGGAGGGTGTTTGCCTGATGAGCGCATTTTTGCTTGCGGCGCAAAGTTCAAGCCGCCATAAAAACCTGTGACCAATACGAGGAGAAGAAGAGATATGAAGACCACCGCCCTGCGGTTATATGGAAAGAAGGACCTGAGGCTGGAAACGTTTGATCTGCCGCCGATCGCCGAGGACGAAGTACTTTGCGATGTGGTGTCCAACAGCATTTGCATGTCATGCCACAAAGCCGCTATGCAGGGCGAAGACCACAAGAGGGTGCCAAAGGATATTGCCACTAGACCGGTGATTATAGGTCATGAATTTTGCGGAACTATTCTTGAAGTCGGCGCCAAATGGCGAGATAAGTTTCAGCCCGGCCGCAAATACAGCATACAGCCGGCCATAGTCTATCCTGGAAGGGAACACGAGGCACCTGGGTATTCCTTCCAGTACATAGGCGGCAATGCGACACGTGTTATTGTTCCGCGTGAGGTTCTCGAGATGGATTGCTTATTGTCCTATGACGGAGACGCCTTCTTTAAGGCCTCCCTGTCGGAACCGATGTCGTGCATAATAGGCGCCTTTCATACATCTTATCATTACCGGCTTGGGGAGTATCGCTATAAGAATGGAATCCTAAAAGGCGGGGCAATGGCAATTCTTGCCGGAGCGGGGCCGATGGGACTGGGAGCGGTTGACTATGCCCTGCACGGTCCGCGCAGACCGTCTTTGCTTGTTGTGACTGATATAGATCAGGCCAGACTGGACAGGGCAGCAGCGATACTTCCTCCGGGCGAAGCGAAGCGCCGGAACATGCGCTTGCACTATGTTAACACTTCGTCGGGTGATGCTGTGGATATGCTGAAAAGCCTGAATGGCGGCAGGGGTTATGATGATGTGTTTGTTTTCGCCCCGGTGCCTGGTCTGATAGAGATGGCTTCAAATTTGATGGGTCTCAATGGATGTTTGAATTTCTTTGCTGGGCCTTCACAGCCCCAGTTCTGGGCAAGAGTGAATTTTTACGATGTGCATTACAATGCTCACCATATCGTCGGGTCTTCAGGCGGAAATACGGATGACATGAGAGAGGCATTGGATCTCATGAGCAAGGGGAGGATCAATCCAGCAGCGATGATCACTCATGTCGGAGGGCTCGATAGTGCGGCCCAGACAATACTGGATCTCCCGTCAATATCGGGCGGAAAAAAGCTTGTCTATACCCACATTTCCATGCCCATGACTGCCATATCGGATTTCGAAAAGCTCGGCCTGACCGATCCGTTATTTGCGAAGTTGGCTGAGATCACTGCGCGAAACAATGGTCTATGGTCCGTTGAGGCCGAGCGTTACCTTCTTGAGCACGGCAGAAAGCTTGTCCAGCCATGACCCCCGGCGGGCCGCAGCGATGAACGGCGCTGATTTGTTTTCCTGCGATGTAGCTCGCGAATTTCCAGACCATCTGCGCGACGAGTCTCGGCGGGTTGGTAGGGCGGAATCAATATCGTTTCCCAGAGCCGAAAACGAAGTTTGCCGTCATCTGCAGCTCGCGGCGGAGCGTGGGCTGCGCGTAACAATCCAGGGGGCGAGAACCGGCATAACCGGCGGATGCGTTCCCGACGGCGGCCACATAGTTAGCTTGGCACGCATGAAGGATATCGGCCGGCTTGAGTCAGTCGAAGGCGGCGGACGCATTGTTGTGCAGCCTGGTGTTCTTCTTTCTGAGTTGAGAGCCTATCTTGCGGAGAAAGCACCTCCAGAGGCGCGTTTTTTCCCGCCTGACCCAACAGAAACTTCCGCCTCTATCGGGGGCATGGTCTCATGCAACGCGTCCGGCGCTCTTTCTTTTGCCTATGGGCCAACACGTCGCTATGTGCAGCGACTGCGCGTTGCTCTAGCAGATGGAGATGTTCTCGATCTGGCAAGAGGCAAACATAAGGCTAGAGGCAGGGCATTTGAGTTAGTGACATGCGGGGGACGGCGTATCGCCGGAAATCTGCCGTCGTACGCGATGCCATCTGTCAAGAACGCGGCTGGCTATTACGCGGTTGAAGACATGGATTTGGTGGATCTCTTTGTGGGATCGGAGGGGACGCTGGGAATTGTCACTGAAGTTGAGCTTTCAACTGTTCCAAAACCCGCTGCAGTGTGGGGGCTGGTGATTTTCTTTGCAGACTGCAATAGCGCAGTAGGAATGGTAAGGGACCTTAGAGTGTCCTCAAGGCGCCCTGCCGCGATTGAATTTTTTGATAAAGGCGCCTTGGCGATGCTTGCTCTGCAGAAGGAGACGAATTCCGCTTTTGGAGACCTGCCCGCCATGCCGAGCGTCCGCGGTGCGGCGCTGTACGTTGAGGCTCATGGAAAAGACGAAACCGACGTTGAGTCATGTGTCGAAACGTGGTCGCACATATTGGAGAAACACGGATCGTGTGCGGACCACACTTGGCTTGCAACGTCGGATCGTGAGATTGAAAAGCTGAAGAATTTTCGCCATGCAGTGCCGGAAGCCGTAAATTTGCTCATAGACGAACGCAGACGCGCAGAGCCAAGCATTACGAAGTTGGGCACAGACTTTGCCGTGCCGGACGATTCTTTGGAGCGAATAATGTTGCTGTATCGGACCGCCCTTGAAAAAAATGGCCTTGAGCATGTTATTTTTGGGCACATTGGCAACAATCACCTTCATGTCAATATTATACCCAGGACGCTTTCCGAATACGAGGTGGGCAAAGCGACGTATATGGATTGGGCTCGCGAGGTTGTGAAGCTTGGCGGGACAGTGTCTGCAGAGCATGGCATCGGGAAGTTAAAGACGCATCTGCTCAGACTTATGTACGGAGAGGATGGAATTGATGAGATGAGGAGACTGAAGCGGCTTTTTGATCCAGACTTCAGGCTGAACCCAGGCACTCTCTTTCCGGCTGTTTGATGCTGGACCCTTGTCCGAAAAGAGCAACTCGCATATCGGCGTTTAGAACCGGATTGAAAATGCAGCGCGCTTTGTACATGCTGGCTGAGTTGCACCACAATAAGGAGGACTGACCATGCCATTGATGAAATTGGAAACGACGGCCAGTGTGCCTTCCGGAAAACGCGCTGATATCACGCGGAGGCTTTCGAAAATAATGGCTGAGGTGACGCGCAAGCCTGAGGAATACTGCATGGTAATTGTTTCGGAGGCGATAACCGGCTGCATGGGGGGAAAGGAGATGCCCGTCGCATATGTTGACATTCGTGGAATCGGTGGTCTGACCCCCGATGTGAACATGGAGTTGTCTCGTCAGGTGGCCGATATGCTTTGCCGCGAGTTGGATTTGCCCCAGGAGGGCGTGTATCTTACTTTTACAGATGTCCCTCGCACGAACTGGGGATGGAAAGGTCGCACTTTCGCATGAGATGCAGATCCATCAGCGATGAAGGGTTCAGTAAAAATGTCCTGAACAATCTCAGTCAACTTTTTGAACTGTTAAGGTTCAGAAGCGTCAGCACTGATCCGGCTTGCAAGCCGGAGTGTCGCGCTTGCGCTCGCTGGCTTTGTGCACAGCTTAAGGGTATGGGATGGGAGAGCCGCCTGCTTGAAACTGGCTCCTTGCCGGTGGTTTTTGGTGAGCGCAGAAGGCATGCCAGGGGGCCGGTGTTGTTGTTCTACGGCCATTATGATGTCCAGCCTGCGGATCCGCTGGAGGAATGGCGCTCCGATCCGTTCGAACCCAGCCTAAAAGGAGGCCGGATATGGGCGAGGGGAGCCTCGGATAACAAGGGACAGATGTTCAGCTTCCTCAAGGCGGCAGAAACCCTTGCGAGGGCCGGCGAGTTAGGCATGACGGTGAAAATTATTCTTGATGGTGAAGAGGAGTCGGGTTCGGTTGG
>CALETX010000335.1 GCA_937920455.1 uncultured bacterium | reverse complement strand
GAACGAACCTTTTGCCAAAAGCGTCCGCACCCTCCGACCAGAAACCAGCTGGTCCACCGATGTTAGCACACGCCCTTCCTCGTCCGTTGTAAGGCTGTACCCCCTTTGCAGAACAGCCATAGGATTCAAAACCCTGAGTCGTATGGCGGCCCTGTTGACGCGGTCGGCGGCGTGTTGATGACAAAGCCTGGTGGCTCTGGACAACATATCGGCGTCATTCCGCAAGCGCATCCGTACATCCCCAGTAACTTTCACCATATATCGCCTCATGTTGCCCTGAAGACGATCAACCGTCTGGACATAGTTTCCGACCAACCGTTCCGGCTTTGTAAAGGCCCTGCTGGCCGCTATCGAAATAACACGATTCCGGCAGCTCAATACCTCCTGCTCGGCAAGCCTCGCCATTCTTCTCATCAGCTCATCGAGTTCACGTCTCTGAGCCTCCCGCTGAGACACGATCTCCTCAGCAGCCACAGACGGTGTAGCCGCGCGGCGGTCTGCCACGAGATCGCTGATCGTGATATCAACTTCATGACCAACTGCGGAGATAACCGGAATAGAAGATGCCGCTATCGCTCGCGCGACAATCTCCTCATTGAACGACCAGAGATCCTCGGTGCTTCCACCTCCTCTTCCGACTATGATCACATCCGCCTCACCCCATTCGCTCATCATCCTGATCGCGTCGGCAATCTCCGACGCCGATCCTTCACCTTGTACGCGTACCGGAGCAATGACAACTCTGAGCCGCTCGCTCAAAAGAATCTTAAGCATATCCCGTATCGCCGCGCCCGTCGGCGAAGTGACAATCCCAACAGTCCTGGGCAGCAGGGGAAGAGGTCTCTTCCTCTGGACATCGAACAACCCTTCAGCCTGCAGCTTTTTCTTCAATGCTTCAAATCGGGCCTGCAAGGCGCCCTTTCCCCCCTCCTCTATGGTCTGAGCGCAGATCTGAAACTCGCCCTGTTTTTCGTACATCGTGACGAGGCCGCAGACCCTGGCAACAATTCCATCTGAAGCCTGAAACGACAGATTCCTCGCCCGATACTTGAACATCACCACACGCACCTGCGAAACCGCGTCTTTCAATGTAAAGTACATATGGCCGGACGACGGCACTCTGAGATTCGATATCTCCCCCTCCACGCACACCTCACCAATCTCGGATTCGAGGACTTCACGCGCGAGTGCAACCAGCTCTGTGACCGAATAGATTTTTCTTTCCATGCGCATGTCACCCGATCTCCTCACGCACCCTCTTCAGCGACTTGGCCTTTCCGGTGGCCCATTCGATGGTCACAATCAATCCCTCCAGCACAACATCGTCCTTCCCCGTCTCAAACCGGCATGGCATGCCGGTGAGGAACATCCTTGTCACCGATGCCAAATCCCGGCCAAGAGCCGAATCGCGGCTGCCGGTCATGCCGAGGTCGGTAATGTACGCTGTTCCCCTCGGGAGTATCCTTTCATCGCTTGTCTGCACATGCGTATGAGTCCCCGCCACGCAGGAAACCCTGCCGTCAAGATAACGTCCCATCACAACTTTTTCCGAGGTGGCCTCGGCATGAAAATCCACCAGAATTACACGTCCAAAGCCAGAACCCTTCGCAAGGGTGGCATCAACCGAGCGGAAAGGACAGTCATATGGTCTCATGAACGTCCTGCCGATCAGACTAATTACCGTAACCTTTCCCGACTCTGTTTCCACGGTCGAAAAGCCTCTCCCCGGACACCCTGGCGCGAAATTCAACGGCCGCAGACAACGCGGTTCCCGGTCCAGATAGTCCGCTGTCTCCTTCTGATCCCAGGCATGATCACCAAGCGTCAAGACATCCGCTCCGGCGGAAAACAACTCTTCTCCGAGCGCCGCAGTCAGACCCTGCCCACCCGCCGCGTTCTCTGCGTTTGCGACAACAAAATCCACCTTGCCTTCCGCCTTCAAACCGCCTGCAACCCGCGCGAATGCCCGCCTACCCGCCGAGCCCACCACATCGCCCACCATAAGCACACGAAGCATATCGCACTCTCTTCCCCTATTCATCGCGCGTACTCCACGCACCTGGTCTCCCTGACAACCGTCACCCTGATCTGGCCTGGATATTGTAGTTCGGATTCGATCTTCTTGCTGATCTCCTTTGCAAGGATCATGGCTCCGCTGTCGTCAACCTTCGCCGGATCTACTATCACCCGTATCTCGCGGCCGGCCTGAATTGCATAACTCTTCTTGACGCCAGCAAAGCTGTCAGCAATGGCCTCCAGTTTTTCAAGCCTCTGCACATAAACCGCAGTGGTTTCTGACCTCGCACCGGGCCTCGATCCTGAAATGGCATCAGCGGCAGAAACCAGAACTGCATAGAGGCTTACTTGTTCCACCTCTTCGTGGTGTGCGGCCACGGCATTTACTACCACAGGCGACTCTCCGTGGCGTTTCAGAAAATCAGCCCCTATGACGGCATGGCTTCCTTCCACGGTGTGGTCAAGCGCCTTGCCTATGTCGTGGAAAAGTCCGCTTCGTTTGGCAACGCTCTGATCCAAACCAATCTCTGCGGCCATGATCCCCATGAGGTTGGCCACTTCGAGCGAGTGCTGCAGCACGTTCTGCATATAGCTGGTTCTGAACTTGAGACGGCCAAGCGCGCGCAACATTTCCGGGTCAAGCCCCTGAATCCCTACCGAATAGGCGGCTTCCTCGCCAGCCAGCCTCATCTTCTCATCGATGGTCTCCTTTGCCTTTGCCACAACCTCTTCTATCCGACCCGGATGAATTCGACCATCCGCCACAAGCTCTTCCAAAGCATTCTTCGCAATCTCCCTTCTGATCGGATCGAATGCAGAAATCACAACCGCTTCAGGCGTGTCGTCTATGATCAAAGTAACGCCGGTGGCCGCTTCAAGAGCGCGGATGTTTCTGCCATCGCGTCCTATGATCCGCCCTTTCATCTCCTCCCCTGAAAGCGCCACAGTTGAAGTCATCATTTCCGATGCATGGGATCCTCCATACCGCTGGATCGCCGAAGCCACAATTCTACA
>CALETX010000334.1 GCA_937920455.1 uncultured bacterium | reverse complement strand
CCGAGAAGTTATCATCATCACGCTCGACTACACCGAACGGATCAAGAATGCGCACCTTTTGACCCATACCACGTGCATAGGATGATCCTTCAGCCCGTCGCCTTGCTGTGACAATGGCGTTTTCCCCTTTGGGATCAATCACCACACAAGACCCTTGCCAGAGGCAGAGATTGGGAACGATGAAGGACACACCCTTGCCACCACGAGCCGAGGCATTCAGAAACACCGCCTGATCATCATCAATACCGACGGGGCGACCACTCAATGAACGCGAGAGCCAAAAATCACCCGGCTCATAAACCGGGGCCGAGTTCATCCATCGGGATGTATCCAGACATTCAGGCATGGAAGCAATAGCGGGAAGCTGAACGCGTGGCTGTTGATCGATGATCGTCGGCAAGGGAGCACGCGGAGCACCGGAATAGTTGCCTTCCAATCCGGCAAACAAATCTTTCATTTCCTGTTCAATATCAGACATGGTTTTTACCTTTCCAGTTTGGGGGAGTGATTGATGGTTTTGTGCGAAAGCAAATCCCGAGTGGCGAAGCCACGACGACGCATTTGCGTTGAAGGAGTCATCTCCCGGTGCGCCAGAAGCGCGACAATGCGTTTCTTTAAAGAGCGACGCTCACCTTTGTGCCGATCTCGCACGCCGCGCATTTCAACTTGCAGCGCCTTGCGCTCTTTCATCTGCGCGATGAACAGCATTTCCCGTTGCTTGCGGTCCCGCCTAAAACAGCGATACGCATCACGTTCATTCTGGGATTTGATATCCGCAGCCTTGCCTGTGAGATGATCCCAGACACCGAGCAGACCCGAACGCAGTCGCTCATTGCGTTGCCTGTTCTCTGCACATCGGCGCTGTTCCTGTTTTTGACCCAAGGCTACGCGTTCACGCCTGTGCCCGTGGATCAAATGCCCACGCTTGGCGATCAGAGGAACAAGTTCTCGTTTCTGCCGCTCATGGCTGGAGCGATAGTGATCTTTCAACTGCTCGGTCAGCCTGCCTTGCAGTTCCTGCTTCATCGATGAGACGGAAGGCAGTGAGGACGGATCACCGAGTTTGAGCTTCACGTCTTTGGTCTTCACACCGGACCAACGGGCAACGGAATAGACTTCCCCGTGCAGATCGATAGCAACAAAGCCGCGCCGATCACCCTGACATAAAAAATACCCGTGCTCGGATAAGGCATAAGCATAAGCCTTCAATCCGTCGGAGCGTTCCCATGCTTGCCGGAAGATTTGTTTGATTTCTCTGGGGTCCATATCCAGACGTTTGGCCTGCTGCCATTCGGCCAGGGTGAAATTAAGCGGATTCTTCCAGCCATTCTCTCTGTGACCACGTGGCAACTCCCAGCCATGTTCCAGAAATAATTCTTTCGACAAGCCTTTCAGCTTGTTCTTAAAGTATGGGAGATTGATGGATTTTAACTCGCTTGGTTCAATGCGTGACCACACCACATGGGCATGGCGTCGGCCTTCTTTCTCATGAACGACCATGGCATGAGGTTGATCGGACAATCCCAACAACTTTCCTGCACGATCAGCTGCTTTTTCCAGATCATCAATCGAGGCATATTCATGCTGTGGTGGATTGATCGAGAGTGAAAACAGAAACTGGGGACATTTGGTGCAAGAGGCGATGGCATCAGCTTCACGCAAAGCACCGAGCAAATCAGAGGCCACAAACCCGTCTATCTTGTGCAATGTGATATGGTCGTTATCAGCCTCATTCGTCAAATGCAGAGCCAGATCGACCGCACCACCACGTTGGGAGCCTTTCATAATCATGATGATATCTCCCGCCTGTTCGCAAAGCTCACGGCTCCGATGGGACGGTCTGACCGACCAACGCCCATTTGGGCATTGGGCTTCGCCTGTCTTCCCAAAGCGGACAAAAGCAACAGACGTATCTCGGACACGTCTGCGCATGCCTGCTGGAGCATCGTGGCATTAGTTTCATTGAGGAGGAGGTTTCCGGCGCGTGCTTCACTGGCCAGCACATCAAGATTGGCAGCCATGCGGCTGGACCCCAGAAAGGCCAGCAACTTGGCGATCACAGCCTTGTCCAAAGTGACAGAGGGTGAGGAACGTTGAACGGGTGCGTCGAGCAAGACAGATTTAGCCCATGCTGAAAACGGCATGTTCCCTGCACGGCGCAACAACTCTGCACGTTCGATGTCATCGCTAGGACGGATAGATAAGGGCGTAAGGCGCTTTTTGGCACTTGAAGAGGTCATTCGCTGTCCTCCTCAAAGTCGAAATCAATATGCTTTAATTGCTCATTCCAATCGGCCAGTTCTTGAAACAACGCGTTCGAAGTTTTTCCTTCGAGGTGCGCCAATTATTTCAATGACTTAACAGAAAATGCGATTTGCGGAAAATGCTCTGGGCAGCACGCAAGTGGAAACTCTCTTCAGTACTTTTCATGATTAGGGTCTTCGTTTGGAAAAGGCTCCACATACCCAAAGTCAACGGAATAGAGCGTGTCCTTGAGTAATTGAATTGTTTTGGGATTTCTTTTGTTTTGCAAATGTGATTCAAGATGATTGCTGGGATAGGAGGCCAGCAATCATGGTCAAAGCTTATTCAGATGATCTTCGTCAGCGTTGTGTTGATGCAATGGCTAGTGGCGAAGCAGCGAGCAAGATAGCTACGCGCTTTGGTGTTGCCAAGTCTGTTTCCAAGTCTGTTTCCAAGTCTGTTGCCAAGTCTGTTGCCAAGTCTTCGGTTATCAAATGGCATCAGCGATATAAGGCTACTGGCAGTGTCTCGCCTTTGCAGATGGGGCCGAAGCAGGGCTCATGTCTGGAGCCTCATCGTGATTTCATTCATGCTCAGATACAGCACACTTCTCATCTCACGGTTCGTCGACTGGCGGCGGTGTTGAAAGATAAGGGTATTGATGTTTCCCACAATGCAGTTTGGTTGTTTCTGCGCCGTGAAGGGTTGAGCTTCAAAAAAACTCTGTTCGCAATTGAGCAAGGCAGAGCGGATGGTGCACGAAGGCGCCAACGCTGGAAAGGGTTGATGCGCTCCCTTGATCCCCAAAAGCTCGTGTTTATTGACGAAACATGGATCAAGACCAACATGGCCCAATGCGTGGCTGGAGCAAACGGGGCAAGCGTCTCAAAGCCTATGCGCCACAAAGCCTATGCGCCACATGGCAAATGGCGCACCATGACCTTTGTTGGCGCATTGCGCCATGATCAGATTACCGCGCCTTGTGTTTTTGATGGTCCAATAAATGGCGATTGTTTCAAGGCCTATGTTGCCCAAGTGCTGCGTCCCATTCTCAAGCAAGGAGATATTGTCATCATGGACAATTTGGGCAGCCACAAGGCAAAGATCATCCGTCAAATGATCAAAAAGGCTGGAGCAAGGCTCTGGTTCTTGCCTCCATACTCACCTGACCTAAACCCAATCGAGCAGGCCTTCTCGCAGATCAAACACTGGATGAGAATGGCGCAGAAAAGAACGGCAGATGAAGCATGGAAATATCTGGGAAAACTGATTGATATAATCACACCAAAACAATGCAGAAATTACATCAAAAACGCAGGGTATGGTTCAATAAATCAGTGACAGACTCTAGAAAAACTGCGCGCGCGGTTTCTGGGTGAACTGAAAGCCGATATTTCAGGCTATCGCCGCACGGTGAGAGAGCTTCACAGGCACCGCAACGCTGGCAAAGACCCAAAAAGAGCAAAGCATTTGCAGTGACGTGCATATGGCTGTCAGCCTCAAACACAATCATCTGGTCAATGGCTTCACACTCTTGCACCAGATCGACAAGCGCATGACACAGATGGACTTGTTTGATTTTGCTTGACCTGAAACCAAGCAGGAAAACATGCCTGTATTTTGGCTTTTTTGTTTAGTAAAGAGTCCTGGATCACGCCTCAAAATAATTCAGAATATCCATGTTTTTATGCGGGATGCCGATGATATCGATGCCATCATTTTGGATGATGTAAAATATGACATGCGACCCTTGAGGGAAGCTATAGTAGCCGTTTTCGATATCTGTCCGGTGCTTGCCGCGTTTTGGATGAGAAGCCAGCCACTGAAACCGTTTATCAATGGCGCGCAGATATGTATCACGTTGCGCTTTGCCCCAAACATCAAGGGTATATGCGCCGATATTCTTCAAATCCTCCAATGCACGAGGTGTAACGCGAAAAGAAGTTGTCATCCTTCTCCGTCCAGAGTCGCGATGACGTCATCAATAGAATAATTGTCTACAAATTCTCCATTTCCTGCCTGCGTAGCGCCTTCCCCCAAATACCGCCGGAGCGCTTCAAGCTTGCTTTTCTTTTCTTCCATATCCCGCAAAGCATCGCGGATGACTTCACTGGCGGTGCCGTAGCGCCCGCTTGCGATTTCGTTTTTGATGAAAACTTCCCAATGCTCGCCAAGACTCAAACTGGTTGTGGCCATTGACACACTCCATTTATTCATATTTACTTATTATGAGTATATCTTATCTCGTAATTGAATCCAACATATTTTCGTTTCGGTAAGCAGCTCACATCTCTGGCCCGTCACGGCTGCGGGTGTTTTGGCGCTCATATTCATTGCGTTCTTTTTGCGGCTGGTTCATGGCCTTCTGAACTTCATCCGGCACATTCAGCCACGCGATATCTTTATCAAGATCATGAAGAGTTTCGCGGTGCGGTTTAATAGCCTTCCGCGCCTCATCAAAATGCTGACGTCTGGTGGACTTTTGTTGTTCGTGGAGGCTTTGA
>CALETX010000333.1 GCA_937920455.1 uncultured bacterium | reverse complement strand
CCACTGGGCCATGCCGCTCAATTTCTCGCGAGCCTCCGCCACGCTCTTGAACGGCGGTTGGCCATATTGGGTCCAACTGGTCCCGCCCATGAAGATAGGGGCCTCGTTGAGCATCAGGCGCGCTTTGTCAATGCGCAGATCCCTGAACCCGAAGCGCACCTGTTCCCGGTCCTGCACGTCGCGCAGACGCTCTTCCTGCGGGGGCGTCAACTCCGCGATGAAGTAGTAGAGGTTCGGCGCCTCTGGACTCCACAGCCGCGCCTCCGGCCAGTGCCCGCGAATCGTTACCACGTGACGCCCGGGCGGAATTCGTTGGTCGTTGAAGAAGAAAACGTTCTCCGCAGCTTTTCCCTCTGCCGGTCCGATCAACTGTGCACCGCTCGTACGCCCATGCACGGCCACATGAACGGGTTCGTCTGTGGTGTTCACAACCTCGACTTCCGCGTCTAGCCGCATGGAGGCAACAGTGGTTTTGACAAAAATGTCATCAATGAACACGCGGGGGGCGATAATCAACTCGCCGCCAAAAGGCAAACCCACCATGAGCGCCCATCGCTGGATATTCAACTTTGCGCCGGGTGAAGCACCCCAAGGACCAATAGGCACATAGCCATAGGGATCGTTGATCAGCGCCGGAATGGCCTTGTCCCGCGCCAGCAGCTTGCCTTCGTAATCGGTTTCCTTCAGGTAGCCGGACGCATTGGCCAAACCGAGGGCGATAACATTCTTCCCGGCCTTGAACAGTCCCACAACTGGTGGCGGGTTGAAGGGCGAAAGAACCCCCATGTGTTCGGCCACGAAGGTCCCGTTCACATAGAGTTTTGCCACATGCGCGGCTGCGCCGAAGCGAAACACAAACGCTTTGTCCACATCTTCAGGAGAGATTTCTATTTCCTTAATTATCCATGCACAGTCATGTTCCTTGTCGGTCCACAATCCAGGAAACGTGACCGTCTGCCACTGCGCTCCATCCGGCCCAAGCTGATCGAGCGCCGGGACCGCATCGCCAGGCGTGCGGCCATGCACCGGCAGTAGTTTCCATTCTCCATTCATGTCGATGGTCTTGCGTACTTGTGCCGGATTCGTCTGTGGCTGGCTTGTTCCTGCCAAGACAAGTGGCATGGTCATTATAATAGCCAGAATGTTGCGTAACATGGTTCCTCCTGTTCTGGGCCATCTGCCTTTCGTGCAGGTATTGAAAAAAACATATAAACTGGCATTCTGATAATCCCGTATTGCGTAAAAAAAATCCTGTTTTGCGCAAGCAACAGCGCCCCAGGTTCATATGAGGCATTTAGCGACGCATGCGCATAATTCGATCTTTCCAGGAGCGAATGAAACCGGCGATATTTCGATACAGGTCTATAGGGCCGGACGAAGGCGCATGCATCTTTACGTCTAGGTTATTCAGCAGTTGAACGATGTAGTTGTCGGCTCGGCGTCGGATGTAGGTGTTGCGGATCGGCTCGCTCCACAGTGTCTGGTCAACCGCCAGCATTCCTTGATCCAGTGGAATAAGGGTCAGAGCGCCATGGCTAGTCAGATGCAAGACAGAATTCGAAGGGGCGTTGATACCTATTTCTGCGATAGTCTGGCGTGCTTTCACGGCGCTCAACCAACCGGTGTCAATCCAGTCGGTTTCGAAGTGGCCCAAGCCAAATCTGAGGGGATGCGTGGTGATCCAGTCCAATCGGGTGGGGTAAGGGTAGGGCTGGGCTGGATTTTTCAGATGTTCGCCCCTGAGCGCGAGGCCGGTCTGCTGAGCAAGCCACTCGATTTGGGCAATGGAGAGGCGGTGCAGTAAAGCGGTTCCGCCGCCACGGACGTAGTCAAGCCAATCTGTTCTTTCAGCAAGAAAGGCCTCGCCTTCCGGCGAATTAGCCTGCACCAGCAGAACCGACGCATGAGTGAAATTTGTGGTTGTTTGCACGCCGAAACTGCGCCACGCGTCTCCAACGGCAACAGCGGGCCTGGGCGCTTTGCCGATGTGGCGAGAGGAGTCAGCCAGGTACTCAAGACAACGTTCGAACAAAGCCACTGCCGCCGGTTCGTCTTGGGCAATGCCCTCGGCGAGCAATAGAGTACAAAACAGTGCGCGTCCTTGACCATGGCGGACCTCAATCAGGGGCGCAAGAGTAAGACCGGGATCGCCCTCGAGCCGGGGAATGCCGGCCAGGCCGGCTTCGAGTATGGTCAACGCGTTGCCACGGACGGGGCGGCGGAGTACGTTACGTGCGATTACAAAATCCGGCAAATTCGTTTGCGCCGGCGGGCTATAGAAGGTGCCGTTTGCGCCGACCCAGTAGCGGAAGCCAACGTCGGGCAGATCCCGAACAACTGGGTGAGAGGGTGTTTTCTTATGCGCCATGACTGCCTCTTTGCCCGATAAGCGGAGTGGCACACCGCCGAACATCCCGGGCAGGTTCTCATCTTCCATAATCAATACGCGTCCGCCGTTGTGGACAAACTTGCTCAAGGCGCGCCATTGGCCAGGTGAAAGCCGAGCGCGGCGGGGAACAACCACCGGCGTTTCTGCGGGCGGCAGGCGGGACGCTGGGTTAGCGTTAAGGAAAGGCCACTTGGCAGCCGCTTGTTTCCACGTGCCGGCTGAAGGCCAGACGGTGAAGGGTGGCAGAGAGTCCGGGCTTGATCTCGGAAAGACGGCAAGTGGAAAACTATCGTGATAACGCATCGTGCCGTTATGTTCTAAGACGTCGAGATCAAGGCTCAGGAGTGTGGGCTTTGCGACAGAAGGCAGGTTCACCTGCAAGCTCCAGGCGCGGTGCTCCGCAACTTGCAGAGTGAAGGGTTGTTCTCCTGTGAGAAGCAGGTCATTGCGGTTATCACGTATTGTCCATTTGATCCGGCCGGCAAGAGGGACAAATCCGTCGTTCATCAGTTCGAACAGGCGCCGGTATGGTTCGCCTCCCCATCCGCTGCTGTTCCATTCGATGGGTGCAAGAATCACATCGGCCATAGCGCGATGCGCCAAGGCAACCATATTCGTGTCGTAGGTAAAATCACTGCCGTCGGCAGGGCGGTAACTGAACCGATCTCCGAAAGGCATAATCGAACAAAAGTAAGGCTGTCGGCGTTGTTCGATCGTGCCCACGTAGGTGCTGTAGGACTGGGCCAGGCGTGTCCAGTAGTTGCGCACGTCACCCAGTGGTCCGCCATCGGCATGGACGTACGCATCATCCCCAAAAAGCAATCCACCCAAGTGCAGGTTGAAGCCTTCAGCCCATTCGTCATTTGACCAAGGGCGATCCCGTCGGTAGCGTTTCGCTGCCGAATAGCGGTAGAATGTCCAGTAATGGAAGCAGTCCCATTTACGGGCGGATTTAGGGAAGGTTGGATCGGTTTCGAAGCCCCAAGCATGAACGGCGTCAAAAAAATCGCTTGCGCCGCCGAGCGTAAAGTCATGGCTTGAAGTCACAGGACGAGTTGGATCTATCTCACGCGTCTTTCGGGCCAATTGGGCGAGGAAAGGGAGAGAGGGCGCACTTGAGCGAGAGATGCCATAGTCGTTGAAAGTGCCCTCGTTGGCCACTGCCCAGACAACCACGCTGGGGTGATGTTGGGAGCGGCGGACATAACGGAGCCACTGATCCTGGGCGGCTTCCCAGAAAGAACGGCGTTTCTCACCGTAGATCGTGTAAAGAAGAGGCGACTGGACCAGCAGCAGCACTCCCATCTCATCCGCCACGTCCAGGACGCATTGCTCCATTGGGTCGTAATGGAGACGGACGGCATTGCCGCCGGTGCTGCTGATAAGTTCTTTGAGCTTTTGACGTACTGCTTGTTTGTTTGTGTTGATGGTAGAATAACGTGTCCAACTGATGCCTCTGAGGACGAGTTTCTGGTCATTCAAGAGCAGATCTGTGCCTCGCACGCACACTTCGCGAAATCCGAAGCGGATTGTGACGGCATCTGTCGGGCCTGATTCTCCGCTACAAGATGGCCGAATCTCCAGCCCAAGCAGATAGAGATAGGGATCATGTGGCCACCAGAAACGCGCTGTTGGCCAGTGCGCCTCGATGGTAACTGTCTGCTGCGTGAACGACCCAATCGAGAAGGCTGTCGGGGGAATACTTAGAGCCGTTCCAACTGGAGTTGATGCGTTATCCGCGGCGTTTTGCTCAAAAATCGTGGCGGCTATACCGCCAGACGCCGGTGAATTTCTACGGTTGACGATTGTTGCTTTGATTGTGAGGCGTTTATTTTTGACTGAAGGACTTATGACCGCGTTTGCTATGTAAACAGGCCCCATGCTTACGATTTGAGCATTCTGCCAAAGTCCGACACGTTTTTTTGCATGACTCATGGAGAGTGAATCCACAGGCGGATAGAGGTTCGTAGCAACTGTTTCCCATGTTCCCATGCGCAACATAAGGATATTTGTTCCCGGCTGAACTGCACTTGTTATGTCAATTTCAATCGGTGCATATCCGCCCACCGCTTCTCCGCATCGTCTCCCGTTCAGCCAGGTTTCCACCCGGAAACAGGCAGAATCGAGCTGCAACAAATAGACGCGATCATGAATTGCGGTGCCAAAATCCAGAGAACGCGCGAACCAGAAGTGTGTGTGGATGCCGTCGCCATACATGCCGGGAGTGACTGTCGCATCCCAGCCGTTTGTGCGGATGGCTGGAGGAGGATGCGCAACCTCAGCAGGCGCAACTTTCCATTCGCCATGCAGATCATATTCGACCCTGGTCTGAATCTGTTGATGTGGTGCGGCATTGACCTTCAGTCCCGGCATCGCCATAGTGACAGCCAGAGCCAGGCGTCTCAGCATTCCGGCTGGTAAAATGGTGCCCCTAACGGCTCCTTCTGTGAGAAGAGGGAACTATATGGCAGTGAGATCGCATTGTCACGTTTTTGATCCTAATCAGATGTCGGCGGGGACTGAGATGCCTGAGTGAGCCGGCAGCGCAAAATGGGAGATAAAATGCGCAAAAAGGGACTGATCTCTAACAGCCACTTAGGCTATATATGATGAGCGGGAATGCTTGGGATCCGTAACACGAGATTGGGAATGTCGCATGTTACCAAGTGTGATGACGTCTAGGACCAAGGATGGCACTGTGTGAAAAGCGAACTAACTGTGCGCAACATGACGAGAGAAAATTTGACTGCGATTCTGGAGTCCCTGCCGCGTGTGAGGGTGGCTGTGGTAGGGGATTTCTGCCTTGATGCTTATTGGACAATTGACGAGAGCCGTTCAGAAATCTCGCTGGAGACTGGTTTGCGCACCCAACCAGTACGCGAAC
>CALETX010000332.1 GCA_937920455.1 uncultured bacterium | reverse complement strand
CGCTTGTATATCTCAGTTCGCTCAGGGCAGTCGGGCATGACGCGGATTCTTTCATATAGAGCGTCGAACTCCGCATTCACATAGTTGGCATGATTGGGGCCAGGGGAGCTGTTCTTTCCGTAGAAGAGTTGGAGAAAGTTCTCTGCGTCCGGATAATCTGCCACCCAGCCAAGCCAGAAGAGCTGGCACTGTCGCCGTTCCATTTTGCTCAGGAAAGTGGGCCAGTTGTTGTAGCTTGGAGTCAGTATGACGCCTGTTTCCCTCATGAAATGGGCGATGAGTTCCACGGCTTCCCTGACCTGCGGATCAGCGCTTCCAAGCTCTATTGTGAGTTGCAGATTCCTGCCAGTGGCGGGGTCCCGCCCGTTCGGATACCCAGCTTCTGCGAGTAACTTGCGGGCCTTCTCGATGTCGTAAGGGTAGGGGGATGGCTTGTCCTCGTAACCGTTCACTCCAGGAGGAATCGGGCCCTTGGCTCGCATGATTCGACCGTTGTAGAACTTCACAAGTTGGTCAGAGTTGATGGAGCACGTCAGCGCTTGCCGCAGTTTCTTGTTCTTCCCGACAACAGGATCGTCCATGTTAAATCCGATGTAAAAGATATCCAGCGTGGGCGAAGCATAAAGCCGCACACCCTTTGCGCTGAGATTCGCAGCGAGCCGGCCTTCCTGGGTGATTACCGCATCCCAGTTGTCCCTGGATATGCCCGAGCTTTCCAAATCTCCCGTCACAAATTTCAGCCATTGTGTGGAATCGTCATCAATGACGAAATAAACCGCGCGATCGATAAAAGGGACAGGAAGGCCGGCGTCGGCCAGCAGGCCATCTTCGATATCCGACGGTTCTCCTTCGGAGGGGTATCTTTCGACTCTTCCTGTTTCATGCCATTTTGGATTTCGCTCGTAAACAACCTTGTAGTTGCGCTGCCAGGTGACAAGCCGATAGGGGCCAGTGCCGACCGGATGGTTCACAAAAGAATCGCCGTAGAACTCAACGGCCTCGCGCGGCACGGCGAACGCATATTGCATGGTCAGTATCCACATCAATTGAGGATAGGGGTCGGTAAGTTTGATTTGGAACGTGTATCTGTCAGGCGCTTGGAGACCCTCTACAGGTTGGTCGTAGTCCGTTGGAGCTTCGCCAGAACATGCTTCGCGGAATTCGTTCAGTCCGACGATTCGTCCGTCGAAAGCCCAGAAGCCTGTTGAGGCGTTTTTTGGGTCAGCGACTCGTTTGAGCGAATACACGAAATCCTGAGCTGTGAGTTCTCTGCCTTTCCCGGCGGTGTTGGTGAAACACGGATCGTCCTGGAAGTATATGCCGCGCCGGATTTTGAAGGTGTAAACCAGGCCGTCTTCTGAAATTTCTGGCAGTGATTCAGCGAGGAGCGGCTCGACCTTGTAGGGTCGAGAGAGATAGGAATACTGAACGAGGCCCTCGTAAATGTGGCTTATGGCGATCGCTGATGCAACGTCTCCGGCTTTGACAGGGTCGAATCCGCGGATGCGCGAGGTTTCGCCGTAGAGGACCATTTCGCCATCTTTCTCATCGAGCACGGAGTATCTCCTGCAGGAAGAGCATGGCAAGAAGGCAACTGCCAAGGCGACAGCAAGCAGCATTGCTGATCTTCGGATGCCTCGGTATGTTCTAAGGCTCATTCCTGCGCAGGCGGGTTTTCCACCGGAGGATTGTCAGGAGGTTCCGGAGTTGACGTGTCAAGGGTCACCGGCTCGCCGGCAATTCCGGAGGGGGCGGGCGGCATTGGTGCTGGAGCTTCAGATTGAGGGGCAATCGGAGACTGACTTATCGGCGTCGGGCCTGCTATGGGGATCTGTTCGTTGGGCAGGCTGTCGGTGACCGAGCGACTGCCGTGCAGTCGTCCGCTTATTACTGCGAGGATGGTTGTATTGACAAGGAAAGCGGTCAGGAGAATGATGGTGGCATTTGTGAGGATGTTTCCAGCCTGGGCGCCGAAGAGCTGTTCGCCCATTCCAGCGCCGAAAGCCAGCCCAGCTGCGGCGCCGTGACTCCTGCTTTTTTGAAGGAGAATGATAGCTATGAGCAGCACGCACAGGATTACGTTCACTACTGCCAGAAAAGTCCACAGAATGGAGAGCATTCAGTCCGCTCCTTTCTTCACGCGGTTATCCGGCCGCGCGCACTATTTCAACAAACGATCGCGCCTCAAGCGAAGCTCCGCCTATCAGACCTCCATCAACGTCAGGTTGGCGAAATATTTCGGCGGCATTAGAAGGCTTGACGCTGCCGCCATATTGGATGCGGATGGCTGACGCCGTTTCTTCGCCTGCTATTTCACAGAGGATTCGGCGGACATGAGCATGCATATCCTGCGCCTGCTCCGGCGTTGCGGTTCTGCCAGTGCCGATAGCCCAGACAGGCTCATAGGCTATAACAATATTCTTGAGTTCATCCTTCAAGCCCTCGAGACCCGCGATCAGCTGGTGACGGACGACTTCTCCTGCCTTTCCAGAGTCTCTTTGGTCAAGTGTTTCGCCAACGCACAGGATAGGTGTCAGATTGGCTGCGAGGGCCGCTTTGACCTTGCGATTGATCATTGTGTCGGTTTCGCCGAAGATCGAACGTCGTTCGCTGTGGCCGAGGATGACATATCTGCAAAACAGATCACGTAGCATTGATGGTGAGATTTCACCGGTAAAGGCTCCCGAGGACTCCCAGTGCATGTTCTGAGCGCCGAGTTTGATGTGGGTGTCTGAGATTATTTCTCCGACGGTTTTCAGTGCGGTGAAAGGAGGGCACAGCACGACATCCACTTCCCTGTATTCTGCCAGATCAAGCTTGATGGCTGAAGCCAGATTCTCGGCGTCGGCAAGCGTCTTGTTCATTTTCCAGTTGCCAGCTACTATTTTTTTGCGAAATTTCATCAAAAATGTCTCCTCACTGCTCAGATTGTACTTTAAAGTTACTTTGCGCTGAGCGCCGCTACCCCGGGCAGTTGTTTGCCTTCCAGGAACTCAAGGCTTGCGCCTCCGCCTGTGCTGACATGGGTGAATTTATCAGCGAGCCCGCTTTGTTTGACCGCAGCGACACTGTCACCGCCTCCGACGATGCTCAGGCATTGTGCAGAGGCTATTGCACTGGCGATGGCCATCGTCCCTGCAGCAAAGGGCGCCATTTCAAAGCAGCCCATCGGGCCGTTCCATAACACTGTTTTGGCTTTTGCTATTTCGGACGAGAAAAGTTTCACTGATGCTGGGCCGATATCAAGGGCCATCCATCCATCCTTGATGCCATTTTCTCCAACGACCTCGGTTTTGGCTTTCGCGTCAAATGCATCTGCTATTACGTTATCTATTGGAAGAAGCAGTTTGACGCCGGATGCATCGGCTTTTTTGAGGATCTCATTGGCAAGGGCTACTTTATCTTCTTCGACCAGCGACTTGCCGGTGGGTAGTCCCTTTGCCCTATAGAAAGTGTAGGCCATCGCTCCGCCAATGATTAGAGAATTCACTTTTGTGAGAAGGTTAGTGATGACATTGACCTTATCGCTAACCTTTGCTCCGCCAAGAATAGCCAGGAAGGGCCTGTCAGGTTTCTCCAGCACGCGGGAGAGGTAATCTATCTCTTTCTCCATAAGAAAGCCCGCGGCGTTTTCCTTGAAAAACTTGCATACTACTGCTGTTGAAGCGTGGGCCCTGTGGGCCGCGCCGAAGGCATCGTTGACAAAAACATCACCAAGCAAGGCAAGTCGCTTCGCCATCGCCTCCTGTTTCTGCTTCATCTCTGTCTTGGCGGCCTTCTTTTCCTCTTCCGTGGCAGTGTCGGGAAGCTTCACTTTTCCTTCTTCTTCTTTGTAAAAACGAGTGTTCTCAAGTAACAAAACTTCGC
>CALETX010000331.1 GCA_937920455.1 uncultured bacterium | reverse complement strand
CCATTGGGAAGGATGATAGAAAAGCCGGATGTCCCGGCTTTCCCATGAAATTGTGATGTATTGACCACTCATAACAGGCTCTCTTGATCGTCACGAGTAACAGGAACCAGAAACATAACACCGTTGCGGTTGACCAGATCGGTCGGAATAATATCGAGGGAAATCACAGCACCTTTCTTGTCGCCTTTTCTGGCCCATGCTGCGCCGATTTCTTTCGGACGAGCCAGAACGTCACTGCCGTGTTCATCCTTTCTGGTGATCCGTGAAAACGTCACGCGATAGATTGGTTTGTCGTTTGTTGTGTTTGTCATTTGTATTGCCTTTCATGGTTTGGCCAGATGTTGTTCCCGGCCTTCATGAGCGGCCTGTCAGCGCATTTTTAGGGGATGGGTCATCCTCTTCTCGGGAGACCGCTTGCGGCGGTAAGAGGATTGGCCCACAGCCTGTTAAGGAGTCCCCGACAATGCGGTAAGGGCTCAAGCGGTAATGGACGGGAATTGTCTCTGCGCAAACGCAGGTAATTCAACGTGACGGATGAGAAACGTATCAATTCTGCGTGGTCATTCTCACTTCTGCCGGATTGATTGGCCAATAAGAGGTTTTATTCGTTTTGGGGATTGGGCTGTTGGCGGAACAAGACAAGATCGCACCGTTTGAGGTTTTTACATCTGAGCGTCTGAATACGCCCGTCTATGATCCGGGTGAAAGATCGGAGGAAACCCAAACCTTTATCATCGCACAACAGAGCTTTCGTCAACTCATGGGCTGGACGAAAGGCTTGCGTAATGCGGCGGGTGATGAGTTGATCATTCAAAGCGGATATATTGAACGTATGACACCTAATGCTGTGGCTGATCGTTATCAGGGTGTCCACTATATCGGTATGCATCAGGCTTTGCTGGTATCCTGTATGGAATTTGCTTTATTCGCACTCACACAGTCTTGTGTATTTCCAAATGTCGGCAATGCTGCCGGGGAGGCTTCACCGGAACTAAAGAATGGCAAAGCTCCGGGCATATTGCTGCTTGATAAGACATTGCGAGGTGAAACCGTCCAAATTGATCAGGATCACTGGCGTATTCCTAAAGATGAGAACCGTCATGTACTGGCTGTATATCTTGCAATGCTGATGGCCCGCTATATCTGGCTGCACGAATTGGCGCATTGCACCAACGGGCATGTGGCCTATGTCCAGAATGCGGGATTGGCCTTACGGCTTTACGAAGTGGCGGAAGAACTCAGCGTCGTCGGCTTCAAGCCGAAAGCTGATACAGATAAACAGCGTGACAAGATTATCCGGCAATTGGAATATGATGCGGATAGCTCTGCCTTTTTTGGTCTGTGCCAGATTCAGCTTAATGATCTGGAGAATATTGACGGGATCAAGGCGTTGGATATCGTCACAAGATTAGGCATGAGCATATTCGCAGCCTATGCGGTCACATGGCTGTTTGAGGAATATCAGGCTTTCCTTGATCTCAAGAACGATCCCTCACACCCCACACCCTATGATAGGCTGCAACATCTCGCCCGTGGCGCTGCAAATGAGATTGCTCCAAAGGTGGATGGCTTTGCGGAGTTCCACCAATCTATCTGTGATCAGTTCAATGCAATGGCCATTCCGGGATTATATCAGGTGGGAAAGGCTGCCCCGATGGATTCAGAGCGGGAGTTTGAGTTACACGCAATAAAATCGGCGATGGATAAGTGGCGGTTTTACTGATTTGAAACCAGTGTGAAAAACTGCTGCGAAGGTTTCGAATTGCTATTCACGCATGATTTTTTCTGCCATGTGATCACAGTAATCACAGAGATTCGGGTTGTTAACGGACTGATTTTCAACTGTCAGTCCGCACATGCATCTAGCACACTCACCCTCTACGGAAAAATCACAAAAATAGCAAAAATTTACGTCACCGCCGGATACATATGTCGGTTCGCAGCATTCCGGGCAATCATGGATTATCTGCTCTGCGCCATCCTTAACAGAAATGTAGTCGTCAACTCCATGCTCCGCATCCACGATCAATTTTACGGTGGCCTCAGCTGTAATTGCTTCTCCACATGCAAGGCATTTTCCACGTATTGAAGCAGGGTCGGAATTTCCTTTGTCTTGCTGGTATATCAAGGTTGATCCGCAGTTACTGCAGGCAATTTCATTCGTGTTTGACAGAGAGTCCCCCCAAGGTAGTTTTTCGAACGACGAATTACACTCTTGCTTCTGTCTATTGAAAAACGCTTCTTCGGCAAGCATCACTTCCCATGCTTCTCCCAAAGCGACTGCCGGGTCTTCTTCCAAATTCCTGAAAAATCCTTCGACAAGCGGAAAACACCCTGCAATAGCTTGGCGTATCTTTTCCGTAGGAGCGACTGAATGAAAATGCTCGAAGTCGTTTCTGAGCTTCTGCAAAGACTTTATGTCACCTTCCGGCCAATCTATACCGAAGGACTTGAAACGATTGCGCATTTCATTGAGATCAATGGTGCTGTAACCTTTTGGCTCGTGGATTAGGCCACCATTCTCATCTGGTACTGGCCGGTAATGGGAAGCAATTATGTCCATTGGGTCGGCATCTGGGGCTGCCCTAACAAGGCACTCCTTGCCAAGCAGTAAAACACCAGCATAAAAATTTCGGATAGCACTGACAGGACGCCTGTCGTCGTTTGATTGATAATCATCGATCCCCAGTTTGATCGAGTTGAGTGCATTTTCAAATAAGTCGGACATGGCAAATCATTTTACTCGGCGGTGTCTTCTTGCGCGTCTTCGTCCGAATCTTCATCAATGACACCCTCCAAGAATTCAGCGTGCTTTTCCCGGAGGACTTTGAGTGCTTCGCTTTCGTCTGCGTTATGCTGCAAGTGCTCTTGGAAAAACTGAAGGCGTGCGCGA
>CALETX010000330.1 GCA_937920455.1 uncultured bacterium | reverse complement strand
GTGTCTGCATGATGAACCGTTCGCGAGGCTTAGAGCCGTTAGAGAGATGTTCGCTTCGGTTCGCAGAATTCTTTTCAATACTACTGATGAAATGTCTCTCGCCGCGCGACTCTATGGAGCAGCAGCGATCCTCTCGAGTGGCCGTTCGCATGTGGTTGGAATGGGACTTGAACCATTTGACGCCAATCCGGTTGCTTTTGCGCATAAGAGGAACGTACCGTCCCCATACATACTTTATGCCGGGCGCCGCGAGCCTTTGAAAGGAACTCCTATGCTAGTAGATTACTTCAACGCATTTGTGGAGCGGACTCGGCGCGATCTGACCCTTGTGCTCGCAGGCAGCGGTCACGTCGAAAGGCCTTCCACATTGAAATGCCGAGTGCTTGACGCCGGCTTCCTCTCAGAACAAGAAAAACGCGAGGCTATGGCCGGCGCTGCCGTTTTCGTTCACCCATCGGCAAATGAAAGCCTTGGCATTGTTCTTTTGGAGTCATGGCTGGCCAGGACGCCGGTTCTTGTAAACGCCCGCAGCGCTGTCCTCGCGGCGCACTGTAGAAAAAGCGGAGGAGGCCTGTGGTTTCGATCATATCCCGATTTCGAAGAAGAACTGAGCCTCCTGTTGGACAATAGCAAGCTTCGGACAGGCATGGCAGAGGCAGGACGCCGGTATGTCCTCCGCGAGTATTCGTGGGACGCCGTTCGACCGCGACTGCTATCGGCAGTCAAGATAGACTAGCCAGTCTCTTCGCGGGCAATCTCGTTTATCTTCTGAAGTGCCTTGAGGCAGTCCTCCAAAGCCTTCTGAATTGCACCGGTTTTTTCAAGTATCATGCCGAACTTGTAAATGTTCTGAGTCTTAACCTTCTCGAGAGCATCGCGTCTGTTTGTAAGTTCCTCCACCTCAGCACTGAGGAACTGAATTTTCTGTTCCGCGGCGCTGAGTGCGCGTCTGAGATTCAAAATTCTTATTTCCTGCTCCTCTTCGCTGCTGTCCAGGTCCGTTACCTCCATGCCTTCGGGAATGGGAACCTGGACCGGCTTTCCGCAATCGGTGCACGGAATGGTCAGACCGGCGCCTCTGTAGTCAATCGCAAGGCTCTTGCCGCAGTGAGGACAGTCGAAAACAATATCCGTCTCTTTGATTTCGGAAGACTCTTCAGCGCCGTCGCTCATGTTATTCTGACCGTTTGACTTTTCGGCCATGTCGCAGAATATGGATCAAGCCTTGGCCACTTTGCCAGATCGTATACACTGCGCACAGGCAGTCACTCTGACAACACCTCCGCCAATCCTTGCTCTGATTCGGTGCAAATTGGGCAAGAAGCGTCTGCGCGTGATTCCGGTAGTGTGCAATCCTATCCCACCCTTCTTCTTGGCAAGACCGTGCCTCACAATTCTATTACCCGTCATAGGTCGTTTTCCGCAGATTTCACAAGCTCTTCCCATAGTTCCCTCCTTGCACGCCTGCGCCTTGCCGATCGATCATATCGAGCGATATGTGCCGTCAGGCATCTTCTTCCAACGACGGTGCATGCTGTCATCAGCGACCTTTCTCAGCTCCTCGAACACAGCATCCACGCTGTACCCTCTGTTTCTTGCCGCAAGCAGGAGCGAAAACATGCAGTCCGCCAGAGGTTTAACATCGCCTGGATTATACCGAGCCTCCTCGATCTTTTCCTGGATTTTCTTCCATTCAACATCCAGATCGGTTCTCTCGAAAAGCCCGTGCAGCTTTTCCACGCTCCGGGCGATAGTGTCTAACCCTTCCTGATTCATATTCTTATCGTATGAAGGCACGAGCCAACAAGCAAGCCTTTTCGATGTCCCTCCGAGGATGTATGCCTCCACAGCTTTTCATCCCTGAAGGTTTTTGCTATGCAACGCGGTTTACCTTGCCCGCTTTTTCTTCTCCCCACACTTGAGCTTTCAGCGCATATTTCAAAAGGCATATCCAAATGGGACAACGTGCCGCGATGTTGCGCGACCAGGGCTTTTCTCCTATAGTCCGCCCTCATGTGGACAATTACCAGATACATAGGGCGCGGGTTCATCGTGACCTTCGCAGTCGCCCTGTTTGTCATCACATTCGTCATGTCGCTGGGCGTGCTCTTCAAAGTCACGAGCCTCATAGCGAGGGGCGCTCCTTGGAAACCCATAGTCGAAGTCTTCGCTTACAGCATGCCAAATGCTCTTTCCCTGGCTATTCCGGTAAGCACACTTCTTGCCGCTCTGCTGGTCTTTGGGAGGCTTTCCGCAGATGGCGAGATAAACGCTATGAGAGCGTGCGGTTTCAGTTCATTCCAAATAATCGCTGCTCCGCTCGCAATCGCGATTGCCCTTTCCATCCTCTGCATATACATCAATAATAATGTCGTTCCGCGCAGTCATATGGCACAGCGCATTGCGCTGACAAAAATAGGAATGGAGTCGCCTCTCCATCTGATCGAAGAGGGGCGCTTTATTCAGGACTTCGAGGGGGTGACCGTCTTCGTTGGCAAAAAAAACGGCAACCACCTCTCAGACATACGCATCTACGACATGCGCACAAGAGGCATAAATCGTGAGATACGTGCCAGGTCCGGCACAGCCAGCCATGACACAAACAAGAACGAAATAGTCCTTTCTTTACGCGACGTGTACATTGATCCAGTTAGCGACGACAAGCCTTGGGCAGCAGAAGCCAGCGAATACACCATGAAAATACCATTGGAAACCAGCGCCAAAACATATCACAGAAAGGAGGATGACCTCTCTTGGGCCGAACTGGTCCGTTACATTAGAAACATTGCTGAATTCAATCCGATGTTGGCCAACAGAGACGTCTCCGTTCCGCGCATGATTCTTGCCGTCGAACTGAATAAACGGCTTGTACTCGCCCTCTCGTGCGTGGGATTCGTCCTGATAGGATCTCCTCTCGGAATCAAGGCTCACAGGAAAGACTCCTCTATAGGAGTGGCTATCAGTATTTTCCTCCTTTTTAACTTCTTTCTCTTTGTGATCGTCGCCGAGTCTTTAGTCAAGCATCCTCGCCTAAGGCCGGATCTTATCGTATGGCTGCCTGTTCTCCTCTCATTCAATTTTGGGTTCCGTCTTCTCCGGCGCATGGGATGAGCGGAACGAGCAGGCGATATCACTCCGGACGGATCAGCCTCACGTAAAGCGGACGGCTGCCAAGGCTCAATGCCCCGTCGGCATGAACTCGCAGGGGCTTTCCGAAAACGTCTAAAACACATTCTGCTCCAGCTATCCGTGCTCGAACCTCGCCAGCCGCGCTCCAGCACATTGCCCACACCTCATTGTCTGCTGTTCGAAACCTGAGACAGAAAACCTTGCTCCGATCCACCAAAGGCGTTGTGCCGTCAAGACTCAGCGGCTCCTCTCTGCCTTCTAACACTGCTTTGCCAAGAAGACGCAGGAAGAAGCTCATGGCATGAAAAGCCGGACGCGGACGCCATTCCTTGGGGTTGGTATCGTCCACAAGCCCGAATCCTCGCGCCACAAGCCGCCACCAATACACCCTCTCGGCGAGCCCAGACCCGACTGCAATGGCAAGATACCGCAGCATATAGTCGGCGTATGTATCCTCGCTCACGCTAGGATCTGCGCGCCTTGGACCTGGTGATTCGTACGGCGAAGTGACAGGCGAGTAGACGCCAGTGCCAAGGAGCGGCCAACCCGTCTCAGAAATGATCAGGCGATCGTCGCAAACTCCGGAGATCCTTGCCAAAGCGCGAGCCTGAGCGCATTTCTCGAGCAGAGAAGAAGGTCCCTGGCGATTCTCTGGCGCCCCCCTTCTGTCAACATAGAGATGATGTGAAAGAGCACGGAAACGAAAGCCCTTCGGCAGACTGCGAAGGGCTGCCATAACAAAGAGATATTCATAATCAATGCCAGCCGGCCCCATAAAAGATAGAGACGGATACTTCCGCGCGGCTTCAGCAACAGGTTCCATTAGCCTTTCATATTCGCTGTAATCCCAGATCCCCCACTTCACCCTGTTTATAGCATGGCATGCTTCCACCCATTCGACCTGGTCCCAAATTTGCTCACTCACTCCCAGCACAAAAGACCTCCACCGCGCAGGCTCACGCACCGCTGCCCTATCCTGCACCAGCGCAACTGACACAGGATAGCCAAGTCGCTTAAGCTTTCGGATCACAGTCACGCACTCCGACCATCTGTATTCACCTTCGTGATGCATTATTCTGACAAAGACTGGAATGGGTCCCCATGAGCCAATAAGTTCAATCTGACGGTCAACAGTCTCGGGTTTCGGATCCAGCGCCATTCCCACGCGCATCGTCATGTCTACTCCACCGGTAAAAGCTCCCTCAAGCAGGCGCACGGATTCTCGCCATACCGATGGCGTCCGGAGAGCACACTTGAAAAGCAACACACCTGTGCCTCCCAAAGACAAATGCAGGAATCTTTCGCGAGCGCGCATGACGTTTATTGGTTGGGCGGATCTCTCATCCCACACCCACATTTCCTTCTCGGGCGGATAATCTGGCAGGCTTCTTTCGCGTGCCATGAGAAATCGGAAAGGATGTCTGATTGCGCGGGTGCGGGAATGTAACGCATACGCTCCCCTGTGCCATTTTTCCCATCGTTGAAATGCGCGCGGCGGCTTCTCGCCTCTGAAATACATCTCCTTGAACACTCTGAGCAAATCCGAGGGAAGGTAAATGCGGGAAATATCTCTGGCTCTTTCCCTGAGCGACAGATTTGTCCTTATGCGGCCCCTGTTGAGGTCCATGAAAATGACATCTCCCCATGACCCGTCATCTCGCTTTCTCAGGAAAATGTTCTGGTTGCCGAGGTCGTTATGGAGAAAGCCGGCGCGATGCATGTCGGCGATTGCATGGGCCACTGTTTCGAGAAGCCTCATGATCTTCTCGCAAGACGGATCCTCCTTGAAATGTGCGACAAGGGCATCCTTGAAACTGATGATACCCACCTCGCATTCAGAGAGATAATAGGATTCTTTCAAACGACCTGACTGCCA
>CALETX010000329.1 GCA_937920455.1 uncultured bacterium | reverse complement strand
TGATAGCAGAACATCCGCCAATCATGCAAAGTCTTCCGATTCTTGTGAACTGATGCACGGCGGAAAGACCACCCAGCACCGCCTGGTCCTCGACGACCACCTCGCCAGCCAACGCGACCGCGTTTGACATTATAACTCCATTGCCGACTTTGCATGCATGGGCCACATGCGCGTACGCGCAAATGTGGCAATCAGAACCGACCCTTGTTACATCCCCCTCGTTAGTGGCCGAGTTAACAGTGACATACTCCCTCAAGGTTGTCCTGTCGCCAATCTCCACATAGGTCCTGCCGCCCTTGTATTTTAAATCCTGCGTCTGTGTCCCGATGCTTGCAAACGGAAATATTACACAATCTCGCCCGATCCTTGTATAGCCGTCAATGAACACATGGGACATCAGCCTTGTCCCGTCACCAATTATGACATTGGAACCAACTACGCAATAGGGACCGATGGCGACATTCTCACCAAGAATCGCCCCTTTCTCAACTATCGCTGTCGGGTGTACCTGCGTCATTGGTTGGCCTTCTGATCCGTAAGCATGCAAATCATCTCCGCTTCCGACGCCACGGCTCCGTCAACCGTGACCTTTGCGGCAAATTTTACAACCCTGGATTTGATTGTCGCTATCTCAACAGTGATGATCATCTGATCACCCGGCCTCACAACCTTTCTGAATTTCGCTTTGTCAATGGCCATGAGATACGGAATACGAGCGCCATCGCCACCGAGTTTGGTCACCAAAATGCCAGCCGTCTGAGCCATCGCCTCCAGTTGAAGCACTCCTGGCATCACCGGCACTCCGGGGAAATGTCCCTGGAAGAATGGCTCGTTTATCGTCACATTCTTAAGCCCGATAATCTTCCTCTGGTTGTCGCACTCAAGTATCTTATCAACCATCAAAAAAGGGTACCTGTGCGGAAGAGCCTTCATAATGTCATCTGTGGTCATAACCGCCTCGGTCATATGTCCCTCCTTTTCGGAATATGCCTATACCAAACTTGATGAAATGTGAAAACTGGAAAACCAAGAGCCAGACTTTGCAGGAGGCAACAAACCAATTCCCCGAACAATCCTTGTTTGTGAGGCAGTATTTCTGAACAATCCGTTCCTGGCAGATACAGGCCGCTGAAGGAGAGTATCCCTCCCTCTCACGTGACGTCAGCGGATGCTCGTGCGACTGCTTAAAATCGTAGAACAATGAATCAATCAGCGCTATTTAGTATCTGGCGGAAGCGGCGCGAGTGGTTTAACGTCACTTTTAGCAGCTTCTGCCGGCTGTGTTTCAGGCTCCTGAGGAGCTGATGAACCCTGTGCCGTACCTTTTTCTGCCTCGTCAGGTAATGGCACAACACTCGCGCCTTCCGCGGGAACCGGAACATTTCTGGCGTCCTCTCCCTCCACACCCCTCAAATAGACCTCAACACGCCTGTTATTCGGATTACCGTTGACCAAATCGGGCTTCTCCTTTGGCCTCGTAAACCCATAGCCTACGGCGGTCATTCGACTTCGTTCGATCCCGCCTGACGTTGCAAGATAGTCGAGAACAGCCTGCGCGCGCCTCTTGGAGAGCTTCATATTGTAGCTGTAACTTGACTTCTTGAACTGATCAGCATGCCCCTCGATACGTGCCGTTGCACCGGGATGGCGCCTGAGAACCTTCGCTATGACGTCAAGCTGCGGAAAGTATTCCGGCCTGATGATCGCCTTATCGTAATCAAACTTGATATAGAGCTCGAAAAGCCTCAGATCATCGCGAGGGTCGAGAGGATTGGTAAAGTCTTCAATGACCTCGTGCCCATCTGCCACGCCGCCGTTGTCCGTATCGCGCCTTAAGGGGTCCGTGCCGTATTTCTTAACCTCATCATAACCATCCTTGAGCCCATCCCAGTCGGTATCCGGATTTAAAGGATCGGTCCCATATTTCTTCACCTCTTCACCGTCGGTCAAGCCGTCGTCGTCGGTATCAGGGTCAAAAGGATCGGTCCCGTATTTCAACTCTTCATCGTCAGTCAGCCCGTCTCCGTCGCTGTCCGCAGGGCCGCCAACCGCCACGAATTTTGGCGGCACGCGAGCGCCCCAGTACCAGACTATGCCAGCGTCTATCGTCGAATTGGCTTCCACTTCCTTCTTATCGTCTACGAAGTATCCCCGCCAATCTGCCCGAACCGCCCATTCGTCGTTGAAATGATACATAATCCCGCCGCCGTAACGGATGGATGGGAAGATCTGCCCGTTTTTTATTTCATCTTTGAACCACTTCACATTGCCGCCAATCGCAAGATAAGGATCCACTCTGTCCCAGCGGGTAAAGTGGAAAAGCCCCTCGAGAGCAGCCATTATCATGGCTGTATCGTGCACGCCTGCAGAGTGATAAAGAAGAGACCACTTTGGATCGTATTGCGTAACGCCGTTCTCATCAATCCATGTATGGCCCACGGTGTTCTCGTCAAGATAAGGAGCCAGAAACAATGAACCCTCCAGTGTCCACCACTCATTCCATTCGTAGCCAACAGATGCGCCAAAAATGAATGAATCCTTTATCTCTTCGTCGCCTTCGAAATCCATCCACCCTGCCTTGGGGCTTAGATACCATTTCGGAATATCCTCAGGTTCCTCAGCAGCGAATGACTTTTGATCCTGCAATAAACAGACAAAAGACCCCATTGCAACTGCGGCTGCGACTGACATCATCACTTTGCTTCTCATACACGCACCTCCAGACTGACACGACTCTAGATCGCATTCCGGAACAAATAACCAGCCCACTTTAAGCCAAGACGGCTTCCGAATCAACTATTTTGGATCTCTCAGTAACGATAAGTGTCATCCTTGTAAGGACCGCCAACAGACACGCCCAAATACTGCGCTTGCTTTACGGTGAGGCGGTCAAGCTTCATCCCAAGCTTTTCCAGATGAAGACGCGCCACCTGCTCGTCGTATTCCTTGGGCAGCACATGCACCCCCAAAGCCAAGCCTTTCCCTTTGCGATAAATTTCAATTTGTGCCAGAACCTGGCACGTGAAACTGTTCGACATAACAAAGCTGGGGTGCCCCGTGGCGCAGCCGAGGTTCACAAGCCTTCCCCGAGCAAGCAGTATGATCCGCTTACCGTCTGGAAATTCAATCTCATCCACTTGAGGCTTTATCTCCCTCCATTTGTATTTTCGAAGGGCCGCAACTTGTATCTCGCTGTCGAAATGTCCGATATTACACACGATCGCCAGATCCTTCATCTGCCGCATATGTTTCTCGGTAATCACATCGCAGCAACCGGTGGCTGTGACAAAAATGTCTCCGAGGCGACAGGCCCGGTTCATAGGCATGACCTCATATCCCTCCATCGCGGCCTGCAACGCACAAATCGGGTCAATCTCCGTCACAATCACACGAGCCCCTTGGCCACGAAGGGCTTGACAGCACCCCTTGCCAACATCCCCGTATCCCGCCACCACGCAAATTTTGCCTGCAATCATCACGTCCGTTGCTCGCACTATTCCATCAACGCATGAGTGACGGCAGCCGTACAAATTGTCAAACTTTGACTTTGTTACAGCGTCGTTCACGTTGAACGCAGGAAAAAGCAACCTGCCTTCCGCCTGCATACGGTTCAGTCTCCGAACGCCGGTCGTCGTCTCCTCCGAGACCCCCAGGATGTGGGGAACTATACGGTGGAACCGTCCTGGATCTCGCTTTATTGATCGCTTCAACTGCGCAAGAAGTATGCCCTCCTCTTCGTTTTCAGGCTTCTTACTGAGAAGGGCAGGGTTTTCCTCTGCCATGTAGCCGAGATGAACGAACAATGTCGCGTCGCCGCCGTCGTCAACGATGGAAGTGGGACCTTGCCCGCGCCCCCAATCGAGAATCCTGTCCGTGTATTCCCAATACTCCTCAAGGCTTTCGCCCTTGCGCGCAAATACCGGCGTGTCAGCGGCGGCAATCGCCGCAGCCGCATGATCCTGCGTGGAGAAAATGTTGCAACTAGCCCATCGCACCCTGGCCCCAAGTGCTTGCAATGTCTCGATCAATACCGCTGTCTGAACAGTCATGTGCAGGGATCCGCTGATTCGCGCGTCACGCAGGGGTTTCCTGCCGCCATACTTCCTGCGCAGCATCATCAGACCCGGCATCTCTGCCTCGGCGAGTTCAATCTCCTTCCGTCCAAAATCCGCCAGCGTAATATCACTGACAGAGTATTCTCCCCGCATACCTACGCTTCTTCGTTCTCTCATCATAAACTATCTCGAAGTTCGCTACAGCCTCGTGCTCCCATGCACGAGCGAGATCATCCAACCGCTTCCCTGAGTTCGTCTGCTTTGTCTGTCTTTTCCCAAGTGAATATCTCCAGATCGGTCGTCCTACCGAAATGTCCATAAACGGACGTCGCCTGATAGATTGGCCTGAGCAGTTTCAAAGTTTCGATTATCTGTGCCGGCTTCATCGGAAACACCTTGCGGATAGCCTTCTCAATCTTCTCCTCGGGAGCCTTGCCTGTCCCAAACGTTTCCACAAAAACAGACACCGGTTCTGGATACCCGATGGCATATGCAAGCTGGATTTCGCACCGCCGCGCCAACCCCGCAGCTACTACATTCTTGGCAATATACCTCGCCATATAAGCGGCGCTCCTGTCAACTTTCGAAGGATCCTTTCCGGAAAAACACCCTCCGCCATGTCGCCCCATGCCGCCATATGTGTCAACGATTATTTTGCGCCCTGTAACGCCGGAATCCCCTTGCGGACCTCCCACGACAAAACGGCCAGTAGGATTCACCAGGAAAAGTGTCTTTCTGGTAAGCAGCCTATCGGGGATAACTCTCTTGATTATCTCCTCTATAACGCCCTCTCTTATTTGCCTGTACGAAACGTCAGGCTCATGCTGAGTGGATACAACCACCGCTTCAACCCTGGCAGGTCTTCCATTTTCATAAGCAATAGTAGCCTGTGATTTACCGTCAGGGCGCAGGAATGGCAACTTGCCGTTCCTGCGCACCTTTGCAAGACGCATGGCCAGCTTGTGAGCCATCATGATCGGCATAGGCATCAATTCAGGCGTTTCATCGCAGGCGTAGCCGAACATCATCCCCTGGTCACCAGCGCCCTGCTCTTTGAAAAGTCCCTTGCCTGGCGTGACACCCTGCGAAATGTCTGGCGACTGCTTGTCAAGCGCCACCAGAACGGTGCAAGTGTCGTAGCTGAACCCTGCGCGTGCATCCACGTACCCGATATTCTTTATCTTTTGCCGCACAAGATCCGCATAATCAACCTTGGCGCTGCTGGTTATCTCGCCGGCTATGACCACCATGCCGGTGGAAACCATCGTTTCACACGCCACTCGCGACATTTTATCACCAGCCAGGTGCGCGTCCAAAATCGCGTCGGAAATTGCATCCGCAATCTTGTCCGGATGACCCTCTGTCACCGACTCAGATGTGAAAACGTAATCACGGCCAGTCATTCCATGCCTCCTTCAAAGGTATCATAACTTTACATTAGCTTCATGATCCGTGGCGCCGCACTTGCAGCAACTGATCGGCAAAGCGTCAGCACCTCCACCGCTGAGCGTGCCTGAAGAGCCTTCTCAG
>CALETX010000328.1 GCA_937920455.1 uncultured bacterium | reverse complement strand
GGATCGTTTGGAAAATATCGGGAGATACGCAGGGTTGTTGCCGGGTTTGCACGATGTCTGTCGTTTTTTGAGGCGGCACCAACCGGCCTCTCTCGAAGAGGGAAGACATGAGATAAGGGGGAATGATGTGTACGCTGTTGCTGTTGCGGCTTCCGGCCGTCCGATGAAGAAGGCGCGACTTGAAGCTCACAGGAAATATGCCGATATTCATCTGCTGGTCGGAGGTTCGGAAAGCATTGGATGGAGTCTTCCAGACCCTGGGATGGAAATCCTTCGACGGTACGATCCCAAGGCTGACATGGAGGAGTTTTCCGGCAGACCGGCCATGTGGGTAAGACTGAGACCTTGCTGGTTTGCCATTTTTATGCCTGGCGAGCCTCATGCCCCTATGGTTTCAAAAGGTGTCATCAATAAACTTGTGGTGAAGATCAGATGTGTGCAGTGACATCGCAGCAGCAGCCGTTGAGAAGTCGGTTCTTCTATCCCAGCACCCGCGTGAAGATGATGAAGTTGGGCTTGTAACTCAGAGCTGCGTCGGTGCGTCGCAATCTTCTGATGCTTTTTATTGACGGATTGGGACTTGGGCCGCGGGACCCGAACACAAATCCTGTGTTCGGCGGAGCGTGTCCGGTCCTGGCAGGTCTTCTTGAGACAAATGCTTTTCCGGTTGACGCGACACTTGGCGTTCAGGGTTTGCCTCAGAGTGCGACGGGAACAACTTCACTTTTGACAGGCATAAACGCTGCCAGAATGGTCGGCAGGCATGTGGAAGGATTTCCCGGGCCCACATTGAGGGATGTGCTTTCCAGGGAAAATATTTTTCTCAAGCTTCGCGCATCGGGACTGAAATGCGCGTTTGCCAATGCATACGGCGCCTGTTCTCAGGAAGAAGTATCCTCAAGTCGGCTCCTTTCTGCCACGACCGTGGCCGCCTTATCAGGAATCGGGCGGTTAAGGCTGCTGGACGAACTTATGGCAGGCAAGGCTGTATATCAGGACCTGACACGGGAACAGTTGCGTGAGAAAGGGTTTCCAGTGCCGTTGATCACGCCGACTGAGGCGGCGCAGGATCTGACTGGCATTGCGGAAGAGCATGATTTCACCCTGTTTGAGTATTTTCAGACCGACCGCGCAGGCCATGGCTCTGATGCGAAAAAAAAGAAAAAAGTCCTGTCGCTTTTTGACAGCTTTCTTGCCACGATACTCCGGCTTTGTCCGGCGAGGGGCATATCTGTGATTCTGACCAGCGATCATGGCAATATAGAGGATGGCCTGAGCACTGGCCATACGATGAATCCGGTCCCGCTGGTTGTGGTGGATGGGATTGTGTCACTGGCGGGTGCAAGTGGCGCCAGGCGAGCTGGCGAATTTTTCCGCGCCGGGCGGATAAAATCCCTGACGGATGTGGCGCCGGCTGTAGTGAGCTGGTTTTGTCGGAATGACGGCGAAAAGGGCGATTCTGCACTGTGATGTCTCTTCTTTGGATTCAGAGACGAAAGGGGGAGGACGGTGGGGTTTGACAATGGCAGCTTGAGTTTCAGGATGTATTATCCAACAGACAAGATTCCTGGCGACGTCGTCAGCCGATTTGCGGCTGAGGCGGCTCCTGCGCTGGACATGCTTGGGCCAGGCGGCATATCTGGGTGGGTTACAGGCGTGCATCTTCTGGACAGAGAAATAACTCCCCAGAAGGCGCGCATAGGGGGCTACCTCTGGCTGACGCTTATGAAGGCGGAGCGAAGGATACCCCCCGCGTTGTTGCGCGCGGAATGCATGCTTGCAGAGCTGGCGCTGCAGCATGAAGATGGAGGCAAGATTGATCGTCGCGTCAGATCGGAGATCAAGCGCGAAGTCACCGACCGGCTCTTGCCGGCCATGCCTCCTCAGCTTTCAGGAATATCCTTCGTGCTGGATGCCGCCGGGGAATGGCTGTACGCGACTGCGATCTCAGAGAAATCGTCTGCGACTCTGGCCGAGAACTTCAGGAAAGTCACGGGCGTGGGGATACTGGAAGCCACGCCCGCGACAATGGCTTTGAAAAGGAAACATAAGAACGTTCGTGATATGGACCCATCGAGTTTTTCTCCTGAAGTTCCGGACGCCGAAGCGGAGCCGAGCCTTGGCCAGGATTTTCTCACTTGGCTATGGTTTGTTATGGAAACGAGAGGCGCCACAATCAACGTGCCTGGCCGGGGCGAATTCGGCTTTATGATTGAAGGGCCGCTTTTATTTGTGGCCGAAGGAAGCGGCGCGCATCAGGCTGTCCTTAACAAGGGCTCGCCACTTGTCAGTGTTGAGGCCAAGACAGCGCTGATAGCGGGTAAAAAATTGTGCGGAGCAAGGCTGCTCATGGCCAGGGAAAACGACAAGTGGAGTGTATATCTTGACGCGGAGACGTTCGGTTTTCGCAGTTTGAAGTTTCCGAAGATTCCGCCTGCGAGGCTTGAGGGACGCTTCCTGGAGCGGATGTCGCTTTTGGAGACATTTCGGGATGTCTTCCTCGCGCTGTTCGATGCCTTCGTTGAAGAGCGTTTCAGCGCCGAACTCTGGCATGACACGTGCCGCGATATGAAAAAATGGGCCGTGGGGAGGCAGGCGAAGAGATGATGTGTCTGCCGATTGGAGGTTGATGGATCGTGGCCATGGAGGGCGTGCTTCTGGGGTTGGCTGCTGCGTTGTGCCAGTCTGTCTCATACGTTGGATCAAGATGGTTTCTTGTTTCGCGGCGCGGAGGAGCAACGGCGTTGCTCCTCGCATCGCATCTGGTGATGGGGATTCTTTGTCTCGTCGCTTTGCCAATCATCGGTTGGTCCGAAATACCGGCGCCGCGAAAGTTTATTTTTCCGCTTCTTGGCTCGGCGGTTTTCTATCTGGCGGGGCAAGCCGGACTCTTTGCGGCTCTCAAGAGGGCGGAGTCCTCAAGTATCGCGCCGCTGCTGGGATTGAAGATTGTTGTCCTTGCGGCCATTGCGACTTTGTTCCTCAACCAGCGGCTGGCAGTCGGGCAATGGGCGGCCATTTGCATGTGCGTTTTGGCCGTGACGCTTCTTGGCGTTTCCGGTGGTTCCGTGCGCTTAACTTCCATGCTGTGGTTGGGATTCGCATGCG
>CALETX010000327.1 GCA_937920455.1 uncultured bacterium | reverse complement strand
GTTGCTGAAGACCACGGCTACTTCTTTGACGGTGGAGAATGTGACTCTTGTGGTGGAGTATTACGTTAAAGATGTGAAGAGCGGCAGTGGCAAAGTGGCGCCGGAACGTATGCTCGTTGAACATATCAAGATTCCCAGGATTGATTTCCAAGGGGTTGCGGTGGACTGCCCCGATGTGTCAACCTATCAATCGTCCTTCAGCTACTCAAGCGCATGGTCAGGGAGCCACAAGGAAAAGAGCGGACGCGAATTCTATGGAATTATCATAAGCGTATTTGAGCAAGACAAAAGCATATGCTACCAGGCCGTCTCGGGCAGCGCCCTGGATCGCCTTGCAGGCATAGACATTCCGGAGGAAAGCCCCTGGTGGCAGAGGCCGAGAGAGGGAGAATGGATGCTGATACGCATGCCGGACGGTCGCATCAGGATGCGTGAATTTTCAGACTGATGGATGCGCGCGTCTGCCCTAAGTAAGGCCAAATGCCACCAGAGCGGCGCGGAAGTCGCGTGGCAGAGGCGCCCTGACGATGATTCTCCTGCCCGAAGTGGGATGGGTAAACTCTACGGTTGAGGCATGCAGCATCTGCCTGCCGGCGACCGATTCCGGCCCTCCCAACCGCCTGCCAGTTCCGTATTGACGATCGCCTGCTACCGGATGGCCAATTTGCCGCAGGTGTTTTCGTATCTGATGGGTGCGTCCGGTTTCAGGAGTCGCGATCAGATGAGTCGCTCGGCGGTTCGAGTCCAGAGTCCTGATGTTCGTGCAGGCCGGTTCCCCGTCCACGGGAAATCTCAGTGTCATTTCACGGGGTTCCACTCGGCCGATGGCGATGACGTGATACGTCTTGCGCACTGCTTTTTGTCGGAACAGCGCAATCATGGCTTCGGCGGTTTGCGCGTTTTTTGCGAAAATCAGGCAACCAGAAGTGTCACGATCAAGGCGGTGAACGGCCTGGATGTTCACGTTACCGGTTGTGGCTCGAAGAAGCGACTCCAAGCTGTTGCAGCCATTTGAAAGCCTGCCAGGCCGCTTATCAACTATGAGAAGATCATTGTCCTCGTAGAGGATCTTGGCATCAGACGCGTCGCGTCCCGGAATGGGAAATTCCTGTATCGAAACGGTATCGCGGTAGTTTAGCCTGTACTTTGCCATCCATATGCGGCGGCGGTTGACCAACACGCTTCTGGTGTTCAGCAAATCCTTGGCCTGCCGCTTGGTAATGCCCAGACGAGCGGCAAGAAATTCCACAAGAGTGATGCCGCTTTCTGGTTTTGCGACAGGTTGAAGATGTCTTATCGCCATACTGCTCTTTCCTTTCTTCCGGCCTCTTGATATGAATAGGGGTTCGGAAACGAGAGCACGCAGAATCATATGACCGATCCTGAACAAGTTAAGACAAAAAGTCCGGAAGAGATCGAGGAGGAACTTCTTGTCGCCATGTCGGACGGCTCGTCATCGCACGAGTCTGTCATGGAACGTCTTCTGCAGCTCAAAGCTGCAGGCGGGCCGGCGCGCGCGGATGCGGCTGCGGTGATTTATCAGGAGGAACTGAGGCGCAGGGGCGACAGGGAACGAGTGTTGTCAGTCCTTGAACTAAGAGGAGGCTGGCTGCTTGAAGAAACTGCATTTGCCGTGGAATGCCGAGACTTGCTTTTTGATCTCTGGGCCGACAGACGTGGCCGGGCTTTTGTGCGGTGCGCGGGGTTTGAGTCCGGGGCACCCGTGTCGGAATGTCTTCGCAGATTTCGAGTGTTGATTTCCCTGCAGCAGGGCTCCGTGTGTCGGCACCCCAGCTGGGGCTGCGGCGTGATTAGAGACTTCGACGATTTTGACGAGCGTATGACCGTGGACTTTACGGGGCGGCCGGCGCAGCGTTTGAGTTATGCACATGCGGCCGAAGTTCTGGAGGTCTTGCCGGAGGATCACCTGATGGCGCTGCGCGCAAGAAATCCCGAAGTTCTTCGGGTTATGGCACAGAGCGATCCTGGCGGACTGGTCAAACTTGCCCTGCGCAGTCTCGGTCCCTTGACCACAGATGAGTTAAGGACAGCGCTCGGGGCTGAGATTGCTGCTGAAGACAGCTGGCAAAGTTTCCGGGAAAACGCAAAGCGCGCGCTAAAGAGCGATGCCTGTGTCCAGTGGCCTGTCCGCAGGTCGGATCCGATCAGATTGTTGGCCGGGCCGTCGGATATCGGACGGAGCTGCATTGAGAATTTGCGGGTGGAAAGAAATCCAGAACGGATAATTGAGCGCGTTGCGGAACTTCGCGCGGCGGGAGGTCTGGCCGGGCGCGATCCTGAAGACATAGCAACGGTTGCTAACAAGCTAAGCTATGTGGCCTGCGAATTTATGGACAAGCAGCCCGCCATGGCTGCCTCGGCCGTCGTGGCCGCGAAGAATATCGGCCTCTTGGACGATGCTGCCCAAGTGTGGGACCGCGTGATTGACGATCTCCTCGTGCCGGACAGATTCGCTGCTACGGTTTCTGACATGCCGGCACGTGAATTGCGCACATTTCTTCAGATTGCTGCGGCGAAGCGCGGCAAACTCGTGGCCAATTTGTGTGTGACAGGCCTCGAAAAGGCGCCTCTGCAGACGGTCGAAGAGATGCTGAGATATCTGGCGGAAAGCGGTTTTGAAGTTGAGGCTGCAGAAGCGCTGCGGCAGGTATTGGCATCAGGTCAGCCGGAAATGGCGGTCATTGCTTGGTGTTGCCGCCACATTGACTTGTGCGAGAAGTGGAGAGTTGCAACGCCGCATATGATACTTGGGATGGCCCTTGGCCGAGCAGGAGAGCAATGCCGCGGGAAAGATCTCAAGGCCCGTCGCGTGATCCAGGAGGCGCTGGAGGACGAAGCGTTGCTGAGTGGCGTTTTCGGGCGGTTCTCCATGGCGGAACGAGTGGAATTTGTCAGACGTCTCAGGGATCTG
>CALETX010000326.1 GCA_937920455.1 uncultured bacterium | reverse complement strand
CCACGCGACTGGCTTGATCACGGCCACACGCGAGATCCTGCATATTCAAGAGTTGTAGCCCATATTACATGGTTCTCGGCAACTCTGCCCCCCTCAGCCCTGCCAGCCGGGGCGGTACAAATTTCTCTGGCAGATGCGCCGGCCTCCAAACGCGGATTCAGCTTCGACGCCATGGATCTTTCCGCATATCCATTTGCCGCTCAATTTGACAGAGTTCCGCCATGCGCCGCCGCAATGTCCGAGTTGCGGCACGAGGAAAGAATGTACATACTGGAGGAAGCCGGCGAGGAACGTCTGCGGAGGAAAGCAGAACAGTTTGCCTGGATGGCCGAAACGAGGGGCACAGAACAGGCCCTCTACGAGGAACTATTCGCAGCGCTGGGGTATAAACATAACCGTTCCGCGTTCAGATGCCTGGCGGAACTCGTGCCCCATGATGTGCTGCGCGAGGAGGCCGGCACAGATCCTTTAGCCGCGCAGGCAGTGCTCCTGGGAGTCGCCGGTCTCCTGCCCTCTACGGAGTCTCCCACATGGGACGCCGAAACAGCATCATTCGTCCGCCGGCTGTGGGACCGATGGTGGAAAACGCCATCATCATTTCATTCCCGCCGTATGTCCGCAAGCAAATGGCGGCTCTCCGGAGTTCGACCGGCCAACATGCCCCACCGCAGAATAGCCGCCGCAGCCGCTCTCTTCTCCCGAAAAGACCCGTTGCCGCGAGCCCTGATTGAGGCATGTTCCTGCGCACCGCAAGAGCGCCTCTCACGCGCTGTCAAAGTCTTCCAGGTCCGCGACCCTTGCGGGTACTGGGACGCGCATGCAACCTTCGGTTCGCAGGTCTTCCATACGCCCACATCCCTCCTTGGCCCTGGCCGCACAGCCTCCATCCTCTGCAATACCGTCATCCCATTTCTTGCGGCATCAGGAATCCCAACGGCCCAAATCCTTGACTTTATTCCTCCGGAGGACGACAACGCAATTGCCCGTTCAATGGCTTTCCGCCTTTTTGGCAGGGACCACAATCCAGCGCTCCTCCGGACAGGGCTCAGACAACAGGGCCTTCTGCAGATATTCCACGATTTTTGCCTCGAATGCCGTCCCAAGTGCTCCGCATGCCAGCTCCCGCATCGCATCCGGCCCACCACCACACTTTCCCGAGCGTCGCCTGCCTGACACACAACCACACATGGCCATCATCACGCCCTGACTCAAAGCCCTCCGCGGTGGATGGATGATGGCCTGTGCTGTCACTGAACCTTCATTCAGTTATTGACTGGTTATTCGATATTTCGCAAGGTTGTTTCAGAAATAGGCAGCAAAATGGCACTGACACCATCACAGAGAAGAAGACAGCGAGAAAGGGAGGCCCACCGCCGCGCTATCCTGGACGCTGCCGAACGCCTGCTGTCGGAAAAAGGCTTTGATGCGGTGACAATGGAAGAGCTGGCGCGCGAAGCCGAGTTCTCTGTGGGAGCACTCTACATGTTTTTCGATAACAAGGAAGATCTGTGTGGAGAGGTCCTGCTCAAAATAGCCAAGGAGTTCGGCTGTGATTTCAAGACCCTCCTGGCCCAGAAAACTGATCCCATGGACGCAATAGCCGCAGTTGTTGAACTTCGACTGCGATGCATGGAGAAACACGCAAAGTTTTTCAGGGTCATAATGGGGCTCATGCCCGGCAGCAGGGCCTTCCCTGATCACGCAATACCTGCCAGTTGCGTGAAGCAATATGAAAACTACATATGGCAGGTGAGCACCCTGTGGCGGCGCGCTATCGTTTCTGGACGCGCGAAGCGGATCGATCCTCTCTACGCCACGCTAGCAATGGAGGGGGCTATCAACGCCTTCTCAGCCTACTGGTCGCGAAAAAACATCAACCTGTCAATACCAGAACAAATGCTCATTCTGAGACGGAGTTTCCTCGACCTGATGTTGCCTGAACCAGAACATCAAACAACACGACGAAAGAGGTGTTCAAAATGATTCCCCACGCCGCTCCTTCATACCGCAGGACACTAAGTACCGCTCGCGCCGCCTTCATGGCCATGCCGATAATCATCGCTGCCGGCTGCGCCACACGAGGAAGACTGGCGGAGCACATCACTATGGAGCGAACCCGGGCAGCAGAAAACTGGCCGAATGAATCAGGAGCCGATGATCTTCCATCCCTCACGAATCTGACACTGAACACAGCAGTCGAAATTGCCTTGCGCCGCAACAGGACACTCCTTGCCGCCCGACAGGAACTGGAAGTGGCAAGGGGAAAGTTGAGGGAATCATACTCTGCGGCATCGCCCAATATCTCCGCTCACGCCGGCTACACCAGACTCGATGATGTCTCCAGAATCGAAATGGGACCCTCTTCCATCTCTATCGGTTTCGAGGACAACTACTCCGCAGACATAACACTTCGCCAGCCGATCTTCCATGGCGGCGCCATCCCAGCCGCTCTCAGAATTGGCCAACTATGGATGCTCTTTTACGAAGAAACCGTCAGGACAATCACCGACAATGTTATATTCGAGACGGCATCAGCCTACTACGACGCCATACTTGCTACGGAAATGATCGCCGTTCATGAGCAGGCAGCCGCGTTTGCTGAAGCCCTTCTTGCCGACACGAGACGCAAAAAAGATGCGGGAATTGCATCCGAATACGAGGTCCTTCGAGCCGAGGTGGAAGTTTCCAACTCACGCGCGGAACTCCTGCGCGCGAAAAATGCCGCATCTATCGCAACAATACGTCTCGCCAAGACACTCGGCATCAGGGATTACACCTTACTGATGCCAACGGATGATCTGACATCACTTCAGGAGTCTGTGCCGGATCCAGAAAAAGCGATACGCTCGGCCCTTGCTAACCGCCCGGAACTCCGGCGGGCGGAAACGGAATTGATGCTTCAGCAGCAGGCAGTTTTGGCCGCAAGGAGCTCAAGGTCTCCAGCTCTGGATGCGTTCTTCACACGGAAATGGTCAAATCCAGACCCCCACAATTCCACAAGAGACGCCTGGGGAAATGCCTGGACTGCAGGCCTTGCCGTAGCACTACCGTTGTTCGACACGGCTTTGGATGGGAAAATAGCGCAGGAGGAAGCCCGCCTCAACCAAGTCAGAATACGTCTCTCCGAACAGGAGGAAATAGTTGCGCTAGATGTGCGACAAGCCCTGGCAAACCTTGAGAACTCCGCTGAACTAGTGGCATCACAGAAGCTGAACCTGAAAAGAGCCGAAGAAGGACTCCGCCTTGCACTGGCGGGTTTTGCAAACAATACGAAAACTTCCGTGGAAGTCATGGATGCCCACACGGCCTTAACCAGGACCCGAGCCCTGTATTTCCAGTCGCTTCACGCTAACATGACAGCGGTATTGAATCTCAAACGGGCGCTCGGCGTCCTTGGCATGGAGTGGATCGCCGGCGAGGGGGAGGGACAAGGTCATCTGTTGGCTGAGTGATGGAAGGTTGTTCGTTAACTGGTTGTTGTTTAGTCTTGAATACGTTAGATTCCGTCGTACGAGTTCAGAGCAGGCTGCGTTCTCTTCCCCGCTCTCTCTTTGCCCGGTCTTCTTTGGCTCGGTCTCCTTCCTCCTCATCTTCCCCGCCTGTCCGGCAAGTGCGGCCCTCGCTCCGGCGTGTGGCCCGATGGAGGCGAGATGTTGTGCATGTGGGCAGCCAAGGGCGGGGCCGGTGTTTCCGTGGTCAGCGCCGCTCTTGGCATGATTTCGGCTGAGCGGCGCCAAACACTGCTCGTTGATCTGGGTGGTGACCTGCCGGCCATTCTTGGGCTTGGTACGCCGAGCGGCCACGGCTCGCCCATCGTCCGCGGCGTGGTCGACTGGCTCCACAGCGAACGGCCACCGCCGGATGCGCTGGCACGCATGGAAATGCCGGTCATCCCTCAGCTGTCGTTGTTGCCGATGGGTGGCGCCAACAGCGGTGGAGCCCCGAACGACAAGCTCGCTTCGATGCCGTTGCTGGCCCAAATCCTGGCGAGCGAAGATCGTGAGGTCATCGTCGATCTCGGCCGGTCGAGCCCGCTGCGGGATGCAATGCTCGAACACGGC
>CALETX010000325.1 GCA_937920455.1 uncultured bacterium | reverse complement strand
GTGGCGTCCAATTGTCATAGCCAACTCCTCCAGGCCCCCCATGCCCGCCACCACCACCGCCGCGAGTCGTTGAACCCTTTCCGCCACCGGGTCCGTTTCCATCCAAAAAACCAGCCTTCCCTCCTGCGTAGCCCTTTCCATCCGCATTTATGCTTCCACCCGCATCTATAGTCAGATTCGTGCAGACAAGAACAATGTTGTTGGACACGGTGTCGTTAGTGAACGCTGTCGGGAGCGAAATCACTCCGCCGGTCTGCACCGTTATAGAATCGGCAAAGAGCGTCGTGCTCCAGTTTGTGAACGAGCGTCGCGCTGCCGATAGTGAAGGATGAGAGCTGCGGTGTCGAATTGCTTAGAACCACAACCCCTGAGCTGACGATTACTGAATCCCCGCCTTGGGGATTATTATCAGAGGGCGTCCAGTTCGCTGGATTGAACCAGTCGCTGTCCGAGGCGCCTGTCCACGACCGCGTTACGCCCAAGACACAGCGCGCGAAGATCAGACAGCAGCCCGCCACACAAAACACGCCTTTCGGAAACGAACATCGCCCGACACTCATATGACACCTCCTTCCGCCACCAAGTTCAGCTGGCTTTATAAATGACACGCCGCTGAACAGAAACGTCAGGCCCAGCGCTCTGTTCCAGAACAACACTGGCATGGGTCTCTCGTGGAGCCTTTCCCACGTTTCGCTGAGCGTCAATCAATGCCGCAGATTTTTCAAGAATCTCGGTAATATCGAAACCGATGCGGTCAGCGGCAACTCGCGATGGAGTAGGATACGGGAAGTTGCATGCCCCAAGCACTCGAAGTTTGCGGGGTCTGTTTTTGCCAGCATCAACAAGTCCCCGTGTGACAGGCTCGACAAGGATGTCATCCGTGATGAAAAGAGCGTCCGGCTTTTCCTTGCACAGCATCATGAGATGAGCAAGCCGCCGAGCAGTGTTCTTGGCCGCCGCAGGCACGCTCAGAAGCCAATACGGCCTGGTTTCGAGGCCGAATTCTCTGATCAGCCCGGCAGCCTTCTCGGCGACATCCTCGTCAGTCTCCTGCATGATCAACGCAACTTTCCTTACTCCCTGCAATGCCAAGTAGCGCACACCACAACGCAGCACCTTGTCGGGATCAGGTCTCAGTATGATAAGGTCGCCGAATGAGCCGCGGGCAGGCAACCCAACTACCGGGATACGATTTCTCCTGCAAATTGCCATCGCTGGAAGATGCACAAACTTGTACGGGACAACACTGATGATCCCTGCCACTCGGTAATGCCGAATGTCGTCCTCTAGTTTAGCGTAAGAGGTGTCATCAATATGCCCTGAAATGCCATCGTAGATTGCGAAGTCGCGTCCGGCCCCCGAAAGCCGCTTGGCCTCCTGCGCCAGAACAAAGCCGAACTGATCTATGCGATTGCGAACGTCTTCATTGCGATGGTGCGCAAGCACAAGAGCATATCTAAACGCGCTGGGAGGCCATTCTGAGACAAAGGTGCCGAGCTTTCCGCGCGATACTATGAACCCTTCCTCCTCAAGTTGGCACATCGCTCGCTGGACGGTATTTATGCTTACCCCTCGACGCCCGGCAATCTGCTCTCTTGTCGGCAGACGTGATCCCGGGACAAGCATCCCCCCCGCAATTTCAAACCTGAAGCGGGCGGCTATTTCTGCCATTACATCAGGAGTTCGCGCCATCTTTTGGTCTCCATCCCAATTGATCAGGTTCCACCCTCTTGAGTCGAGTTTTCGACATTGACCCGTGTCACAATATTTTATATCAGAAATCTTGTCAAGATAAATGATATGAAAAGAAAGGAGATCAGGCCGTGTCACTTTCAGGACAACATAGCAGGATGCGCAGACGCGGAGACGCCCTGAATATCAGGGACATAGCAACTACCCGCCTTGCCGGCAGACAACTGGTTTTCTCCCTTAGACAAGGTCAGGCTTGCAGATTCAACCGCGATGAATTCGAACGCTTCGCCGACATGGCCACGGCCTTCGGCGCCACTCACATACAGGTGGGTTTCTTCCCTTTCCGTTACGGCACATGGTTCCTGCCCGACAATACCGACCCATACCCTTCCTGGTCTAATACTGGTATGGCCATCTTCAGGATCTTTCCACCCAAAGCCCTCCGCAAGTGGATATCACTCAAGGAAGCAAGACAAATGCAGGCCATCCTTGAGGCACAGATGTCAGTTGCGCGCCGCCATGGTCTCAAGGGAGAGGTGGAAGGCTGCGAGCCTCTGTGGCTGCCCGAGGGGGTTTACCGCTCTCATCCGCACTGGCGCGGTCCCCAGTGTGAACTGGGCCGAATAGCCCGCAAACCCTACTTTGCGCCTTCCATTGACGAGCCTGAAGTGCTTGACCTCTACCGTGAGGCAATGCGTGAAATTGCCAATCGTTTCCCCGACATAGACTCCTATTCGTTCATGGCCAATGACTCAGGATCGGGAATAAGCTGGTCGCCTTGCCTATATCCAGGCTACAACGGCCCGCCAAAATGGCGAAAGAGAGATTGGGGCGCAAGAGTTGCAGGGTGGATCGCCGCTATGCAGGAAGGAGCCAAAGCAGGCGGAGCATCCATCAGAATCAACGTCTGGGCATCCGGAATTCCTGAAGCCTTCGCCGCCTCTGCAAGATTACGACTGTCCCCAGGCCAGTTCGTCAACTGGAGCAACCCCCTGGGGGAGAACTGGGGAGGCCCAGGAGCAGCTCTCGGAGGCGGACTTTGGAGCACTTATCATCCCGCAGTCGGCCTCGGGCGGGTGTGCGATTTCGCACGCGACCTGCAAGCGATCTACTCCAACCCTGCGCACGATACTCTCAGATGCGCCATTGGCATTGAACCGGATTGTCTGGATACCGCTTGCGCTGTCATCCAATGCGTACTGGATGAACCCGGACACGGAATTATATCCCGCGACAAGGCGCTCCTCCTCGCCGCTGCCTTGCTGGCAGGACCCGACAAGGCCGCAGAATCTCTTGTGAACATCTGGGCAGAACTCTCTACTGTTGACACAATCCTCAGCAAGATACAGCAAAAAGGCTTCGCACTCCTGCTCCCATGGACCATGGTTGCGATGCGTTGGCTCGTGCGGCCCCTGGTCCCAAGACCTGAAGCGCTCGTCAGCTCCGAAACAGCTCATTACCGACGCTTCCTTTTTTCCAGGGATGCGGACAGGGAAAACAACAACCTGTGCATGATCCTTGGCAAACCGGTGTTTAGGGGCGAATCGGCCGTATGGATGGCCCGATGGGCGCTCGATGACGCCGCAAGGCGGCTCTTGAGCATTAGGCAGAGGCTTCTTGATCTTTCACAATCGGCCAATAAACAAGAGCACCGCTCTTATCTCCGGCGTCTTGCGGCACGAGTGGGCGCGTGTATGTGTATGGTAAAGACTGCCAGGAACGTAATTATGTACCAGTACGCCCTTGATACCAGCAGTCAACCCCAGTTCGGACCGAATATGATGGATTACGATGACAACATCATTTACGATCACAGATCTGTCATGATGCGAAAGATCGCAAGAGCAGAACTGGACAACACAGCCGAACTCCTTCATATCCTCGAAAAGGAGGATGCACGAGCGATCCAGCATGCCCGTCAGAAAGACGAGGAAAGCGTCTTCATGCTCGGCCAGGACCTCACAGGAATGGTGAGGAAAAAAATCCAAATCATGATGGATCACTGGCAGGAATATGAGGATATTTGGCCGACCACCAAGGTATGGGAATTCGAACCTGAACCTGCCGGCAATATCGCGCCTCTTCCAAACACACACAATGAGTCTGTGACAAACGACAGCGACAAGACGAATCCATGAATACTACCCCTGGCAATGTGGTAATCTACCAGGAGGAGACGCGTGGCACTGTCGCATCCGCGGCTCTCCGCATTTTGAGAAGGGAGATTCAAGCCCGGGGCGGCGTGGAAACAACTCTTACCGATAACGGATCTTCGGCTGATATCATCATTTGTGTCTCCTCATCGTATCCTGCGGACGGTTTTGCAATTGAAGATCATGATGGCTCCATTCTTATAAGAGGCAATGACGAGCGGGGCCTTCTGTACGGCGTTGGCAGATTTCTGCACACTTGCTCCTTCGACTTGCCAGTGAATTCGTCCCCAGAAAGACTCTTCCCAATGCTAAGCCAATGGCGGGGAACATCCGCACCCGACTGCTTAATACGCGGTCTGTATCCTGCCTACAACTTCAAGAACTGGTATGTGGCTGCTCCGCGAAGCGAAGTTCTTCGTTATATGGAGGAGCTTGCGCTATGGGGGCTGAACACCCTTGTGTTCGCCCCTGCGCATTATCAGTTTGCAACGCTCGATACTTCACGTTCGCCAGAGCTGAACAAGGTTATCGAAGAAAACATCCATCTCATCGCCGAGCTTAGAAGACTGGGATTCCAAATTGGCCTGCTTGTCTCCGGCAACTACGGTTTTGCCTACGGCCCTCCAGATGGCGCTGCAACCGATGTGCCTGACACATCACCCCCAAGACGCGGCAATGTTGGCCCTCGCCTTTGTTGCTCAAAGCCTTCCGCCTTTGCGCACATGGAACGCACATATGCAGCCGTTTTGGACGATTACAGAAGCGTGGGTTTAGACTACCTCGTCACATTTCCATATGACGCCGGCGGTTGCGGTTGCAAAGAATGCTGGCCATGGGGATCCCGTGGCTTTCTGAAACTCAACAAGATGATTCACAGACTCGTTTCCGCCCGCTTCCCCGAGTGCAAACTGGTTTACGGAACATGGTGCTTTGACGCCCGCGGCGACTTCGAGGGGGACTGGAGAGGACTTGCGCGCGAACTGGAGAAAGACGCCGGCTGGGTTGATTTCATAATGGCTGACTCGCACGAGGATTTTCCGCACTATCCACTTGAGCAGGGGATTCCGGGAGGCTTGCCCCTGCTGAACTTCCCGGAAATAAGCATGTGGGGAAGATATCCGTGGGGCGGCTACGGCGCCAACCCCCTTCCCGCAAGGTTAGAACGGCTGTGGTATCAAATCCGCCATGCCTGCGCCGGTGGATTTCCATATTCCGAAGGCATATTCGAAGACATCAACAAGATAATCTGCGCCGGCTTCTACTGGAACCGAAATGCCAAAGCACTTGATATCCTCCGTGAGTACATCTCCTACGAATTCTCACGAAGCCTTGAAAATCAGCTCACCACCGCTATCGGACTCCTCGAACGCACCTACCCACAACAAACCAGGCAACCCGAAGACGTGGAAGCAGCGTGGCGCATCATTTCCGAAGCCGATAGCTGTCTGCCACAACGGGCGAGAAAGTCATGGCGATGGCAGATACTCTATCTTCGGGCTCTCATAGACCACGAGCTTTTGGCGAGCCAGGAGTCTCCGCATTCGGACAAGTGCGACCAGGCATTCGAGGAACTCACGGCTATCTACCATGCGGAGAACGCGGGGGGCCCAGATGCCCCGCCTTCACGTCGGTGTAAGGCGCGGCTCGCTTCCGCAGCACAAACACCGCCGCCTGGTGCTTCTCAGTAGCAAACTCGCATTCTCACATTTTGCGGAATACTCAACCGATAATGCGTTTCGCCATACGGCGGCACTCCGACGGCGTCGCGCTGTAGGGAACACCAATGAGCACCGTCCGTTCAAGAATATCGAGCGTGCTGGCGCACATGTCAGGACTGTATTCGATTTTCCTGCGCGCCCATCTGAACGGATTAAGCTTCTCATTGTGCGAACCCTGTTTCTTCAAAATCGGCTCCCAGTTGACGTAGACATGCCGACCACTGTCAATAGGCCGTCCCGCGCCGCAGCCCACCTTCAAAGAGTTGACCCGATCAACGAACGACTTTGCCTCGGCAGTGGAATCAAAAATCAAACTGACTACGCACCCGCAGTCGCCATCTGGATCGTTATTCGGGCTGATCCGAAGATGTGAATTCGACGCCAACACTTCCGTCATCGCGGCCTGTCTTTTTCTCAAGTTGGACAGTATCCTGTCGAGTCTCTGCAGTTGAGCATACAGAATGGCTCCCTGAAACTCTGAAACGCGGAAGTTCATGCCTGCAAAAAAGGGTGTTTTGAGCTTGTCTGCGTATGACCTGAACACCGCTCCGCCGTCATGCAGAATTAGAGCCCTGTCGTAGACCTTCATATCGTTGGTGAGGACTCCCCCTCCCTCACCACAGCTTATTATCTTGAAGTGATTGAAACTGAATGCGCCCGCGTCTCCGATCGAGGTCAGCCGCCTCCCCTTGTAGGATCCTCCAACAGCCTGACAGGCATCCTCAACAATTTTAAGGTTATATTTTTTGGCAATCTTTCGGATGGCATCAAGATTACAAATTCGCCCGTTCATATGAACAGGCACTATGGCCTTTGTGTAGCGGCTGACCGCCCGCTCCACCGCGGCAGGATCAATCATCAACGATTCATCTATGTCCACAATCACAGGTATGCCACCCACGGCAGTGACAGCTATAGCAGACGCCATGAATGTATATGCCGGCACAATCACCTCGTCCCCAGGTCCAATCCCCACCCCCGCCAGCGCGCAGATAAGAGCTGAAGTTCCGCTGTTTGTCGTGACGGCATATTTAACGCCGATCTTCTTCTTCAGCGCAGCTTCGAACTTGTCGCACCATCCGCCTTCACCCCCTCTGTATCTGAAAGTTTGTCCGCTCTCGATCACTGCCTTAATCGCATCAAGTTCAGGTTTCCCCATCTCGTACATAACGCCACCTCCTTCCAATCCCACACAGGACTGTCAATAACATCCTGTAACGCTTTCGTGGCTACTGTCATACACATGAGACACAAAGAGAATGGCCATTTTTGTCAGGAACATGTAAGTTGTTGCACTTAGAAACCATGACTGCGTCAAAAAGCGAATATACGATCGGCCACAGCTGGCAACCCAGAAGGCACATCATCCCCGCATTGCTCTCTGCCACCGAAGTGCGCGGGCCCTATCCTGGCGTCCTGAACAAAGTCAGAGCTTCGGCCTGGATTCTGGATTATGAGTTCACAGCCCATGGAAAATGGAAAATTACTACGAGAAGAATGCCGTGGCGCGAACGCCGCGCGAGTACGGTCCATTTATACGCCCCCAACGTCCCGGTGGTTGAAGACACCCGCTTCCTGTCCGGCATCCGTCACAGCGCATGGTTGCTCCTGAGCGGCGGCACGGAAACCGGACTCGAAAAGATGCTCGATCGCAATAAGGAATTTGCCGAGTTCGTGGATGCCGAGGGAATCTGCGGCGAAGAGTTCCACAAAATAGCGGCAGTTGCTTCTGATCGAGGCGAAGCAGGTTTTGCCAAAGCCCAATCCTGCCTGTGGAGCCTCCTCAATATTCTCCTTGATGCTGAGCCCATAGAAGACGGCATCTGGCGTATCCAGGATGTGTCCCACGCGCAGAAACAACTCTCTCTGTCGGCTCGCGTTGATGCCATCCTGGAAAACCCAGAATGGAAGCGGCCATCCCTCAAATTTGTCGCCCAAAAGATGCACATGAGCGTCTCGCACCTTTCGCACACCTACCGACGGGAAACCGGCATTGCGCCAATCACCGCCTGGCGCCAAAGACGCGTCAGACAGGCAGCCCTGCTTGCCACAAAAGGCCTCCCTCTCAAGGCCATTGCAGAACAGGTCGGTTTCTCCGACGCTTTTCACCTTTCAAAGGTCTTTAAAAAAATAATGGGAGTATCGCCCAGGCGCTACTTGGCACTTGCCGTGCAGGCGCGGCCTCCAATAACTTGCTCTCGAAGGGAAACAAAATAATACAAAGGTCATGCGCTTGAAATTGATAGCTTGCGATGTGTTCACTCGGGAAGCGTGCCTCGCTGTCGCACGCAGCCGAAATGTCATAGATGTCGAATTCATACCGCTCGGTGAACATGCAAGGCCCGATAGCCTTAGAACCACTCTCCAGCAACGAATAGATCAAAGTGACCGCCGCGGTTACGATGCAGTCCTTCTTTTGTTCGGACTGTGCGGAAACGCCGGCGTCGGCCTGACCGCACGCAACATTCCCCTGGTAATCCCTCGCGCTCACGATTGCGCCACAATACTACTGGGATCACGATTGCGCTTCCAAAAAATATTCGGCGAGAGGCCGAGCACTCCTTTCAGTTGCGCTGGTTATATCGAGCGCGGCGAATACTATCTTCGACACAATGCCGACGGCGAGACTGTCCATTATGGCGACGAGTACGCCGCCCTGGTCGAACAATACGGAGAGGAGAACGCAGCCTACGTTTGGGAAACCATGCATCCGCCCGCCCTTGAAGCCCACAACCAGGAAGTGGTATTCAT
>CALETX010000324.1 GCA_937920455.1 uncultured bacterium | reverse complement strand
ACCGACGGTCTTGACGGTCTGGCAATAGGATGCAGTGCTTCTGTTGCCCTTTCCTATCTGGTCCTCGCCTACGCAGCCGGGCATGCTGTTTTCGCGGGCTACCTTCTGATACCTCGCGTGCCTGGCGCCGGCGAGCTGGCTGTTTTCTGCGGATGTCTGGTTGGCGCGTGTCTGGGTTTTCTGTGGCACAACTGTTATCCCGCGGCCGTTTTCATGGGAGATACTGGCAGTCTGGCACTGGGTGGGGCAATAGCAATAGTTGCCATTCTGGTTAAGCAGGAGTTGCTCCTGATTCTGGTGGGTGGTGTTTTCGTCATGGAAGCCTTGAGCGTTATCATACAGGTGCTGTCTTTCAAATTGCGAGGAAAGCGCGTATTTGCCATGGCGCCGCTACATCATCATTTTGAACTAAGGAAATGGAGCGAGACGCAGGTTACGGTTCGATTCTGGATTCTTTCGATCATTTTCGCCCTCTTGGGGATACTGACCCTGAAACTTAGATGAACGAAAGGCCGATATTAGTTCTTGGGCTGGGCAGCAGCGGCGAAGCCGCTGCGAGGTTGCTAACGCGGAAGGGCAAAAGTGTTGTTGTCGTGGATTCTGAGAGATCCAGGGGCCTAAGAGAAAAGGCTGCTGCTCTTGAAAGACAGGGAGTCGAAGTCCTTCTGGGCAGGCGTGAGCTTCCGAAGATGGACTTCGAGTTGGCAGTTGCGAGCCCTGGCGTCACTGCGGACTCCCCCTGGCTCAGGGAACTGGCGAAAAGAAAAGTTGACGTTATTTCCGAATTTGAGCTCGGAGCCTCCAACTGCGCGTGTCCGATCCTTGCGGTGACCGGATCAAACGGCAAGAGCACTCTTGTCAGTTTGTGCAATGACGTGCTCGCGGCGGCAGGGTTGAGAGTCAGCATTGCCGGCAATTGCGAGCCCCCGATGTGCGCCGTTGCGCCAGTTTCGCATTCCCTGGATTGGATTGTTGCGGAGGTAAGCTCGTTTCAGTTGGAAACTGTTCGGAACTTCAGACCGCGGATTGGCGTTTTGGTGAATCTGAACCCGAATCACCTTGACCGGCACAAGACAATGGCAGCTTATCGGAAATGCAAGATGAACCTGTTCGCAAGGATGGGATCCGGTGATACGGCGATCGTTCCGGAGCATTTTGCCAGAAAGTGGCGCCGGATTGCTCCAGAAGCAAGGTGGGTGGCCTTCGGTTCGGGACGGCCTGCCGATTTCCGCCTGGCGGATGGGAGGATTGAGTTTGCCGGCGGAGCAGTCACGATAAGAGGCACACGGTTCGACAATCCGGTGATGGGCCTGACCGCGGCCGCAGTTACGGCTGCTGCTGCGGCGTGCGGAGTGCCGGCTTCGCTTGTGGGAGAAAGGTTGCGCCTCTTTCAACCACTTCCGCACAGATTCAATATTGTTGCAGAAAGACATGGTGTTAGATTTATTGATGACTCGAAGGCAACAAATTTGGCTGCCACAGAATCGGCTGTCATCATGGCTGGATGTAATGTGCGATTGATCGCCGGAGGACTGTTGAAAGAAAAGAAGCTGGACGGCATAGCCAAAACGCTACGGCAGCGTGTCAAGCGTGCGTATCTGATCGGCGCTGGTGCCGGGAAGTTAGAGCGTGCCTGGCGGCGTATCGTGCCTTGCGTTGTGTGCGGCACGCTTAGGCGCGCGGTGAGGAAGGCATGGCGGGACGCTTGTCCTGGCGATACGATTCTGCTTTCGCCGGCGGGCGCGAGCTTTGATCAGTTTGACAGTTTCGAAGAACGAGGGCGGCTGTTTGTGAAGCTGGCACAAGAAATGGGAGGTGGAATATGAATATGAAGACGTCGTGGCTTATTGTGACTGTGCTTGCGGTGCACGTTCTGGCCTTGGGAATACTGGTGATGCAGGGATGCAGGACGACATCCAAGGCGCCTCCGGCGGTCAAACTTCCTTCGGAGCTTAGGAATGTTCAGCCGGCCGAGCCGGTTAGTGCCCCGGGTCGGAGTGTTTCGAAGCTGGCGGTGCCTCCTCCGCCATTGAAGGCGGCCGACACTGCGCCGGTTGCAAAGACTACGCCGTATGTTGTTCGCCGGGGCGATACCCTCTCGATCATTGCTTCGCGCTATAATTTACGCGTGTCGGAGATTATGGCCTTGAACAAGCTTAGCGATCCGAATCGTCTCAGGGAGGGTCAGACATTGCTCCTGCCAGGCGAGGTTGATGTGAAAGTTCCACCGTCACCTGCCCCCAAGAAAGACGCCACAGCGGTGGCGACGCGGCCGGCCATGACGACGCAGACCCAGGTACGGTCGGGCGAATATATTGTGAAGGCCGGCGATACACTTTCGGGTATAGCCAAGGCGCATGGCACAACCGTAAGAGCCATACGCGAGGCCAATAATCTGAGCGGGGACACCATCAAGCCCGGCCAGAAGATAACTATTCCGGCGCGCAGTCCAGAGCTGACTGTGCCCCAGAGTCGGTCCTCTGATGTGAAACAGGTTGTGAGAAGCGCGGAGCCTCAGGTTGGCGCTGCTGCCTCGAAACGCGAGAGCGCGCCGGCTGAACAAACTTCGGCGGGCGCCGGCGTGTTTGAAACTCAAGACGGTTATCGCGAAGTAGTTGTGGGGCCGGACGAGGACCTCTATACGATAGCGATGCGCTGGGCGGTGAGCGTTGCTGAGTTGAAGAAGGTCAACGGTTTGGCCGACGATGTCGTGAAACCGGGACAGCGTCTGAAGATTCCGATTGCAGAGTGAAGACAGCCTCAACAGCATCGGCCCGGATGGTCACTCAACAGCAAGAGTCACTAGCCCTGGCCGTGAAAACGGGTTTTTGATGAATTTCCTGGTGGACATATTTCAAAAGGGCGGTCCTGTGATGTGGGCTCTGCTGGGCTGCTCTGTGCTGGCGCTCACGATGGTTATCGAGAGGGCGATCTTTTGGTGGCGGCATTCAATGAGTGTGGACGATGAGTTGATCGAACGTATTCTTTCGCTTGCCGAGAACAGGGAGTATTCAAAGGCGGTGGCAGAGTGCGGCGGGGCAAAAGACCCGGCTGTAAAAATGATAGGCGCCGGCCTCGCCCACCGCGAGCATTGCCTGGGCGAGGCGATGGCAGCGCGCGCGGCCGTGGAAGTTGAAAAAATGAAACGCGGTATGCCGGTGCTTGACACGATCATCACAATGTCTCCTATGCTGGGTATTCTTGGAACGGTTACCGGCATCATAAAATCCTTCAATCTCTTGGGCGAAAGTGGGTTGGATGACCCAAGAGCCGCCACGGCTGGCCTTGGGGAGGCATTGATAACAACGGCTGCGGGACTGGTAGTCGCGCTTGTAACGCTGCTCCCGCACAACTATTTCGTAGCCAGGATCCAGTCCGCTGCTCAGAGGCTCGAGCGGATAGGATCGGAGCTGGAGGTCGTGTACGCGAGAAGGACTGGGAAGACTGAAGGAGCCGCCCCGGATGCGTCTGCCGACGGGATATGAAGGGCAGCGTGCCCGCATAGAACTTGTGCCTCTGATGGATGTAATATTTCTGCTGCTTGCGTCGTTTGTCTATGCCACTGTTACGCTCTCC
>CALETX010000323.1 GCA_937920455.1 uncultured bacterium | reverse complement strand
CGAGTCTAGGGCATTCGGCCGGAGTAACGTGGGCAAGACGCACCTCCATTTCCCTGAGAACGGTGCCCAAAACGTTTTGGATGTCGAACTCGCGACTTGCCGAAATGCGTAGGGATGTCGCGATCGTTTCAAGGCCGGCGGATCTGAGTGCCTCGGTTGTTTGGTTGACATTGATCCCTACGCCAAGGACGATTCTGTTATCGGCACTCTGTTCGAGGAGTATGCCGCAGAATTTGCGTCCGTCAGCCATGACGTCGTTGGGCCATTTGACCGAGACGTTTTTTGCTCCAGCAGCAACGGAGTAAGATCGAATTGCTAGCGCCGTAGCCACACCGTAAAAAAAAGCAGTTTCCGCGTTTTCGCCTGGATCAATGACAAGCGAGAAAGCAAGACTTGCGTTCGGTTCGGATATCCACGAACGTCGGAACCGGCCGCGTCCACCGGTTTGCCTGATGGCGCGGATGACATCGCCGCGCTTGCAGCGGGCAATGTTGTCGAGAACCCACTGGTTTGTCGAGATCAGTTCATCGAAAACCAGCAGGTCGCCTCCCCACAGACCCTTTCCTGACTGTCGCTCCACGACCATACATCATAGAGCATATCATTGTTCAAACGAGAATTCCAGCTCATTTGCACAGTGTTCCACCCACTCAACGGTGAAAGAACCGTTTCGTTTGGCGACGCTGCGGCGGCGGGACAACTCCATGCAGCCGATGCCTGCGTTATCGCTCACGCTGTATGAGAATTTTATTGTTCTGCCTTCGTCCAGAGCCTTGCGGACTTCGGGAATTTCAGACCACGGAATTGCGCACTCCACAATCCGCGTCTTGGAATCGCGCCGCATTTCGAGTTTCGCGTCCTTGACAGGCCCGTCAAGGGGGCTTTTGGGCGAATATCGAAGCAGGCTTTGGCCAGCGGCTCAATCCCCTCGATTCTGCCGTGGCGGATGGCGGAAACGAGCGAGTCGAAATCGCCTTTGCGTCCGTTTGGCCTGAAGAAGAAGCCGCGATGATCCAGCGGGATTACAAAGCGGCCGTGGCGAGGTTTCACGGGATTGCCATAGAAGTCATAGAGCGAAAAACGGCCGTTCGCTTTGACGGTGAAAGTTGCTCCTGACAAGGGTTCGTCCTTGTCAATGGCATCGAGGATGGTTTTTCGCCGCATGCTGGCGTCGGAAGGGAGGGCAGCCAGCTCCTTTCGAAGTAAATCTTCTTTATGGCGCTCCGCAAGACTGCGGGCGTTCCTGAACATCACACAGTCGGCGCCGAACGCTTCGCCGATATCGCCAATGACCACGACTGTTTCATCCTCCGGGGTGGCTCGTCCATCGGCATCGGGGGCACCTCCGAAGACAATCAACCATGGCAGGCCGTTTGTGAAAAGCAGGTGTCGGAATTTACGTTCTCCAATGAGGTGATTCGCGGCGCCCACAGCCGCCGCGACGGACCAGCTTTGAAGGACGTGCGCGCTCTTCTGTTTGCCGTCGTCTCCAAAGAAGTGGACTGTTTCGCGGCCGCAGATATTGCCGTGGTAGACGCCGACCGCCCTGTCATGGCCTGTGGAAAGATTAACCGCTATGACCGTTGCGACCCGGTCATCGCAGTTGGCAACCCAGCTTTCCGTGTCCCAGATGCGCACTCTTCCGTTGGGATGGTTGCGGTCCACCCATGCCTTGACGGTGGATGGGGGAAACATTCCCTGATAATGGATCGAGCAGAAGTCCAGCCATTTGAGGAACTCGTCACTTCCGTCGCCGAAAAGCTTGTCAAAAGTATTGGACGAGGAATCGCATCCGCCGATCAGAACCCGGACACCGGCTTCGCGCCTGGCTTCGTCGGTTGCTTCGCAGAGAACCCTGAAGATTTCGCGGTAACGGAAGTCGTCGGCGCCCCACCCGCTGATGGATAGGCCGTTCCACGGCTCGTTCCACAACTTGATTCCGTTGATCGGCCCTTTCGGCCAGCCGAAATCAGACACGAAGCGTTTGACGAAAATGCGGAAATCCTCGTCATAGGAAGGAAGCCACGCCAGAGCGAACTTGGTGTCCATCATGACGTTGTCGTTGTCGAGCGATGGTCTTGGCCGGCCGAGCGGCTGAGAGGGGTGGATGAACTGGCCGCCGCCTATTTCCAGTGTGACGGGTAGTCCCGCAGCCTTGTAAGCCGTGATATGCTCGCCCTGCTGGGAGTACCATTTCTCAAAGTTTGGATCAGATGTGGGTTTGTATCCGATGCCGACGCGGTTTGGCGCGACGCCAAGCCGCTTCAGCACCTCGAGATCGGTGACATCCGTGCAGAACCGGGGCCACAGCGAGATCGTGGCTGCGGGTTTGAAAGTCCGAACAATGGAGGCAATAAAATGACGTCCGGCGTTCTCAAAATCAGCGACAAAGCCGTAGGCGCCGAACCGGTCTGGCAAGCGAAATGTCAATGTTGATGTTTGTCCATCCTTTGGATGGCAGGGAAACGGCGATTGGAACCGAACCGACAGGTCCGATTGCAAACATATCAGGCACCCATTTATCGCCGGGACGTCCCTTTGTGCCATAGGCGACAGCCTCTATACGGCCGTGTGAAGCCCACGGCTGGTCGCCCGTGTTTTGAATTTGCAGAGTAATGGTCGGTTGTTCTGCGGGCCACAGGATATTTCCCGGTGCGCTTGTGCCAAGAAACACCACCTTCACAGGCAGAGCGCCTTCATTTGTCGCAAGCCCGAAGGTCTCGCGAAAGCCAGGGATGTTGCGTCCTTCTGACATGTGGCCATTTACGCCATCAGGAATGAGGAGTCATGCTGCCGCCAGGGATGCCAGCATGCGGATGGCCAAGAGAAATCCGTCTCATGAGAGATGCTACTTGTGATATATTTCTGCGCAAACTCTAGCAGCAGGTATGTTTCTGGCTTTTCATTGGTCAAAAGTCACGATTTTTTGTCCCTTGTTACACTGGAGTTTGGTGTTGTGCAAGCGACAAAATGTTATAGACTGACCAGCGAATTTTCGTGTCCGAGCGTGGTGGGCGGGCTGAAGGTCTTGGGAGTCAATCAATACGTATAATGCAACAGACGGCGCCGAAATCATGACAACTGCCCAGATCTCCGCCTTCTCACCAACCTTGTCCGTGGAACGCAAGCTGGTAGCACCCGCTTGGGCTGCGGCACGGCTTCATGCTGTTGTTGAGATGAACTGTTTTCCTGATCCCCATCACGGCCTCGGATTTATCAGAAGCATTTACTTCGACACGTTTCGGCTCGGATCTCTGAGCGAGAAGTTAGATGGAGACGTTCTAAAGCGCAAAGCGCGTTTTCGGTGGTATGGCGAGGATGCTCCAACTATTGGCGGGATGAGGCGGGTGTATCTGGAGTTCAAGGACAGAATATGCGCCGCGAGATACAAGACCAGGACTCCTTTTGAAATCGAGGCAGATTGGATCGAGACAGCTCCACTGCATGATCGGCGTTTTGTTGAGGTGCTGCTCGAACAGGGCGGTGGCGCCGGAATGATTTTTCCGCCGGGTGTCATGGCTGTTCTGGGCCTTAGATACACGCGCAGGAGATTTATTTGCTGCCGTACGGGGATGAGTGTTGCTGTTGACACGGAGATCGTGGCCGACAGGCTGAACCCCCATTTGTGTGGCGCATCGTGTCCGGTGCGCATCGGTACAGTGGTTTGTGAGTTCAAGGGTGGAAGGGAAGAAATCCCATGGCTTAAAGACTTGCGGCTTGCGGGCGCGTTCTACGCGAGTTTTTCAAAGTATGAAGCATGCCTGAACGTGCTAGGATTGGGGAGGTAATGATGAAGATGCCGAGTGGGCTGTCGGTTCTGGAGGAATTCAGGAAGAGTCAGGAGCTTTTTGACCCAGGCTTGTTTGTTGTTGCGCTGGCGGCATCATTGATAGCGGCGTTTGTGGCTTCTTCACTCTATCGCGTTTTCTATGAAAACCGGGGCACTGGTAGCCATGTGCATAAGGCCTTTCCGCTCCTCGGGATTTCCATAACGGCTCTTTTCGTTGCAATTCAGGTTTCAATACCGCTTTCGCTCGGCCTGCTCGGAGCCTTGTCAATTATACGATTCAGGACGCCGATCAAAGAGCCTGAGGAGGTGGGGTTCATAATGCTTGTGATCGCCGGTTCGGTGTGCGCGGCGACGTTTCATTTCGATTTTCTTGTGATTCTTTATGTCGTCGCTGTTGTTGCGCTGTTGCTTGTGCGCTGGGCAAGGGCCAGGCGATGGATGCCCTGCGATGGAGTTCTGATCGTGTCTGTTCGGGATGACAAGGCGGCAAATTTGCCTGCGCTGCTGGCTTCTGCGTTGGGAGGACGCGTCAGGCGCTGGTCTCTCGAAAGCTCGGCGAGCAGAGACGGCCTAACAAGGATTCAGATGGTGTTCAGCGGCCTTAGAACCAATGTGACAGACCTTCAGAACGCAATAAAAGGGGAGGTTCAGGCCGTTTCTGTGGATGTTTTCCTGGAGCGGCCCGGCGGGCTTCGTTGAAATGCGGCGCATCCGCGGATTTGCATGTCCTGCTTTGGCCTTATTGGCCATTGCCGTGGTGTGGAACGGATGGCTGCTCTTTCCCTTTGCGTATAATGATGAGGAGAAAGGCGTGCTCAGGTCGGCTCGCCGGATGCTTGGAAAGCATCTTGCCGAAGATGCCGGCATCGCTTTTCTGGCGGCTTTTGACGAGCCGGAGGCGCGTGACCTCATCAGTGGGCGACCGATCGAGATTATTGGCGCCGAGACTGTGAAAGGGCATTTTGGAAATGGAATTCGTTTTGACGGCTCTCGATCCTGCTTCGCGGACAGCCGTTTTTCCTGGTCAAGCCTCTCTAACTCATTCTCGATTTCCATGTGGGTCGTCGTAAGCAACGCATTGAACGATCAGGATATTCTTTTCGCTTACGACGGCAGAGAGCAGGTTGGTGTGGCTCTGCAGGATGGAATGATGACTTTTCACGTCCCGCGCAGACTCGCAGAGCCAGTTATCGTTTCGTATCGGTTCATGAGATACGGCGAATTTGTCCACCTGACATGCGTATGTGACGAGGAAACCGGGTTTGCGCGCATATTTGAGAACGGTGTTCTTGCCGCAGAGACGAATTTTGTCGGAAATTTGGAAATGCCGTCTTCGCCAGTGAGCATCGGCAAGCGGACGCCACTCATGATTCGTGCCCCATTTGCGGGTGTGCTTGATGATCTGGCTTTATGGAATCGCGCCCTTTCGGGCGATGAGGCGGCCGGGCTTTTTCGATCTCGAACATCAGTCACAGTGATGTTTGGAGGATGGCGTTATTTTTGGTGGAAAGCCATTGCCGGCCTGAGATTCGGGCTTGCGCGTTTTCTGAAAACGGTGGACATGTTCAATCCATTACCCTCGTTGATGTCGCCAGCAGTATCTTTGCAGGAGATAAGTCTCTTCCTGGGAAAGGCCGATAGTCGTTTTCTTTCATCCGAATGGCGGCGATGCCTGGAGTCAGGAAGGCTTACGGATGGAGCTCGCAGACAGCGTGCGATACTGGTTGGCGGCGACGCTGGAGTCTGCGAGGGCCGGATAATGTTGTGGGGCAGCAGGCGGAGGGTGGTTTCACACGGCAGGCCAACGTTTCTCCTGATGATGAAAGATGGAGCTTCATGGCAGGGTCTGAACAGGCTTAAATTGTCTCCTCCGGAAGATGACGGACTGCTCATGCCCTTTGTTGAAAAGCGGCTGGCGGAATCAACTGGAGTTCCGTGCATCAGGAGCGGGCTCTGCAGACTGAGGATCAATGGAAGGTTTGCCGGCATTTATCGTTACGAAAGCTATGAGACGCTGGGGATATGGCCAGGTAACGGGGTTGATGTCTTTGAGGGTCCGTTAAATGGCGCTGATCTCCATCGTGCGCTGTTTTGGAGACCCCGGGTTAAATATCCTTCAGAAAGATTGCCGCCCATGGAGATTCCGCTTTGGAGCATGCCTGAAATCGTTGCCGCCTATGACATGGCTCGAAGACAAGAAGGAATGTTGTTGGTCAGCGACAGGACCAGCCCCTTGCCCGCTGGTGAGATTGTCCGGCGCTTGAAAAACGATCGAAGGATGCTTTCAAGTCTGTGGCGGGCGGCTTCTGATGGGACGGATTTTGCTGACCGCTTTCTGTCGAGCGTGAACGAGTACTTTCTGCTTGGCGCGAATCATTCACCCTTTCTGATTACGACCAACCTTGACCTTTCGCTGCCTGTCCTGAAAGACCGGGCGATAAGGTGGAGCAGTTCGCGTCCGGATCTGATTGCGGAGGACGGCCGGATTTTGGGGCAGCCTGCCAAACCTGAGGTTGTGGATTTGACTCTTGAGTCCGAGTTTGGATCGGTTCTCAGGACCAACGTTTTCAGATTGAGGGTTATGCCGGAAAAAAGCGCAATTCCTGCCCTGGTTGTTTATGCCGCGGAGCCAGTTCGAAAGACTGGTCGGGTATGCTTTGCGGGATATGCGTTAGACACGGATGGCTGGTTTAGGCCAGTGACTGCTTTTCAGCGCGGCGGCATAAGGCACAGGGGCAACACCAGCTATTGGAAACGGAAGAAGCCTTTTTCTCTGAGCTTTGATGATGAAATCAGGCTTTCAGAAGAATGGATAAGCAGGGATGTTGATCTGTTTCATCACTACCG
>CALETX010000322.1 GCA_937920455.1 uncultured bacterium | reverse complement strand
TGGTATTCCATGCCTGTCAGGGTTGAGAGGCGGCGCGTGACCGTAGAGGAATCTTCGTGTGGCGACACAACAAAGCGCATTTGGCACACTCCTGCAGGCGAGTTAAGCGAGACTGTAAGAGTCTGCCGTGACCCGAGCGGCGCAGTTTCGGCGAATTATATCGAACACATTGTCAAAGAACCGCGGGATCTGGAAATCCTGGCCGCTATTTTCGAAGATGAGGTGGCTGTGGAAGATCCGGAGGCAATCGAGAGAACACGGCAGAGACGGCGACTGATTGGAGACGACGGCATTTTGCTGGGGGTCATGGACGGGACTCCGCTGGGCATGATGTATCGGGTCTATTGTGGAGTTGGCGCTCTGGCATATCTCTGGGCAGATGCGCGGGACGCTCTCAAGGACCTTTTTTCTGTGATGGAGGCGGCATACAGACGCCGTCTAGCAGCAGGTCTTCAATCAGAAATTGATGCTGTAGTATCGGTGGACGACACGTCAACGACTGCCATTTCTCCGGCGATGTTCGAGGAGTGCAACATAGACCTGACCAACGAACGGGCGCGTTTGGCTCATGAATCGGGCAAACTGTATTTTCACCACTCGTGCGGCCATATACGGGATTTGTTGCCTCTTTACAGGCAGACTGAAATGGATGCCGTCCACGCTTTCACGGTGCCTCCCGTCGGCAATGTGACAATTTCCGAAGGCCGCCGGCTGGTGGGCGACAGGATCACCATAATTGCTGGCCTTCAGTCATTGGCCGGGCCAATGGGCGACAGGGCCATGGTGCGGGCCGACGTGGCTCAGATGATTGGCGAGGCTCGTCCGTGGGATCATTTTGTGTTGTTGCTTGCCGCATATCCGAATCGGACGATAGAAGAGACGCGCTTTGTTCTTGAATGTTGCCGTGAGGCCGGTCCCTGTCCGCCTGGCTGCGGTATGGTTTGGCCTTGAGTCTCGGATTGCCGGCGGTAAAGGAGAATAATCGCGATGGGAGGGAAGAGAAGGTCTCAGGATCTTGAAATCAGATGTGATGAAAACACCGGGCGAGTGTCCTCGATAGAGCTTTTCGGGGAAGAACTTCTCGATGTTGAACGGCCATCCGCGTCCGAATTCCTCGTGAACGGACGTGCTTTGCCCTTGAGAAAAATATCCTTCAAAGGGGAGGGCGGAGAGGCGACGAGGGCTGTTTTCAAGGGCGAAGAGTGGGTTGATCATTTCGCGGGATGGGGTCTGGTCGTGACGAGGCGCATCGGGTCGCGGCTCTATGCGAAATATCCATGCGCAGGAATTCATTACACGGTGAGGCGAGAAATGGCCGACGCTGCGAGTCTCTTATGTCCTGGACCTGGCGGTCCGCCGATCGAGGCTCCGCTTTATGTTGATTCATTTACTGTGCCCGCATGGAAGTGGCGATTTTGGGGGAAAGACACGAGGATGATTTTTCATTCGGCGCATTCGAGCGGCCCGTCTGGCGAAGGCGGACACGTCGGATTCGAAAACGACACTCCTGAGGAATGCAAACGCTATATGACGAATGTATGGCGGCGCATCTATCCAGGAGTGATGACCATTCATGGTGGCGTTTTCCACAATGTCCGCACTGAACAGTGGCTTGCAATTACCTGCCGTCGTCCGTCGGTCGGATATATTCTAAACATCGCGGATGCTGGCAGCGGGGTGGCTTATGATTTTACGCTGCATGCTGTTTTTGCTCCCGGCGAGCAACTGACGCTGCCGGAGATCAAACTCTTTTACGGCCGAACGGCTGAAGAGATGTGGAAGTGGATGGCGGACTATGTGACAGAATACTATCAGGAACCGCCCGAATGGGTTTTCAAAACATTGTGGGGAGACGGTCTGGCCTGGAACAACGAGCCGACATGGACCAAGCAGGGCGAAGTATGGGAGAAGAAGCTAAGCTCCGGCCTGTTCAGCGGCATCGGGTACTGCCTTGTAACCAACCGGCCGGTACGAAGCGGCACCACGCCGATCGGGTACGAACCTGATCCAAACCATGGTCCTGTAGAAGACTTTGTCGCAATGTGCAGGAAGATCACCAGGCGCGGTGTTCCTCTGCTGATCTGGATGAGCCACAGTGGCCTCATGTACAGGGGCGGGCCTGACATAGACGACGACTGGTTCATTCGGGGCGTTGATGGTCGAATATGCGCGTCCTGGGGCGACGCTGATTATCCGGAACTTGCTCACATAAATCCCGGCCATCCCGGCTACATTGAATACACCAAGAAGTGGATCCGCTTTTATATGAAGGAGTGCGGGGCGAAGGGCATATTCTTCGACTGTCTTGGATGGGCTTTTCCGCCGGATTTCAGGCCGCGATCTTTCATGAGGTTCCCGGGAGATACCAACCGGATGGTGATCCCATTTATGGAGGAGGTGTACAGGTGCATCAAAGAATGCGATCCTGAAGGCATAATGATCGGGGAGGGCAGCACATTCGATGCGCCGGTAAACATTGTCACCGTCAATTTTAATCCGCGACGCAAGGGAAACCCTCTTGGCCCTCGCGACTTCCTTCTTGCGCTGAACCGGTACAGCGAAAAGAGAATAACCCTGGCACAGGGTGCGCGGCTTTCGGCTGCGGCAGGATATGTTTCTGCTTTGGCAGGCAACGGCCAAAGGGAAAGGGCGGTGAATCGCCTGATGTGCACCCTTCTCAAGGAAAGAGGCGGACCACGCGCTTTTGTTCCTCTGCCCGGGGACGTGGCTATTCTGGAAGATGCAGGTATCGTGGTGGTGCCAGAACCAGGCGGCGAAGCTCCGGCAGAACATTACCCATCGCTCAGGCTTCCCGGCAAATGGGCAGGAGCTGCGGCTCTGGAGGATCTGGTCAGCGGAGAGACAAGACGAAGGGGATCCGGAAAGAATGAATTCATTAGCATAGTTCCGGGAATCTATCGCATTGTTATGAAAGCTAAGCCCGGCAAGAGGGTTGCAGACAAGAAAAGGCAGAAGTTGGAATGACGAATGCCGCAATGCACAATGGCTTTGTATGACCTCTCTGGCAGGAATGGCGGCTTGGGATGTGAAGTGAAAGC
>CALETX010000321.1 GCA_937920455.1 uncultured bacterium | reverse complement strand
GTATTTTCTGGTACGCCATGATGATTCAGGCTGCCATTTTTGTGGGTTTTTTGAAGTACTTGCTGAAAAAAGCTCATCCTGATTGGATCCCCACACCGCGGTGAAGTCGGTCCGAAACTTCACATTGAGATACGCAGATGTTCAGAGCAGCCGATAAATGGCTTTTCGGATACCTGGCGTCTCTTTTTTTGCGGCCGCGAAAAACGAAAGGCGTTAGACACCTCATGGTTTGCTTTGCCAACCATTTCGAACCATTTCGAGGCGGCGCCGACCGGCGTACAGCATTGGAAAGGGTCAGGCAATGGTCCGACAGTATTGAACAGGCCACCAGGGACGCGAAAGATTCTGAAGGGGGGAGGCCGGTTCAGAGTTTTTTCTACCCGGTAGAGGATTACGATGCTGAAGCGCTTGAAATGCTTGCGGACATGACCGGCAGGGGTTTTGGAGAGGTTGAAATTCATTTACATCACAGAAACGACACGGTGGAAAATCTCAGCCGCTCGCTTGGCAAGTATCGTGAGTTGCTGAACCGTGTTCATGGGCTGCTGGGGACCGATGCCAACGGCCTGGTTCGGTTTGGTTTCGTTCATGGCAACTGGGCATTGTGCAATTCGAGGCCGGACGGCGATTGGTGCGGAGTAAACGAGGAACTGTCTGTTTTGATCGAAGCGGGGTGTTATGCCGACTTCACATTTCCATCCGCCCCTTCTCCGACGCAGCCGAGGATGGTAAATGTCATATACCGCGCAAACGATATACCTGGCAGATCGCGAGGCCATGATTCAGGCAAGGTTGTAACACGCTACTCGACCGATGGCGAACGCAAAGGGTTGATGATTATTCCCGGTCCGCTTTCGCTCAATTGGCGCAGGCGGAAATGGGGTTTATTGCCGAGTCTGGACAATTCGGCGATTGAGCCGGCGAATATTCTGACGCTGGATCGCGCATGCCGGGCGGCGGCCGTGGGCATCCATGTGCGCGGAATGCCGGAGTGGATTTTTGCGAAATTTCATCTCCATGGATGTGTGGAGAGGGTGGCTCATGGTTTCTTGCGGGAATGGGGGCCTGCGGTGTTGTCAGAAATGGCGCAGATTTTCAACGACAGCGCAACATGGAAGCTTCACTGGGTGACTGCTAGGGAGCTTTACAACATCATACGCGCGGCCGAGGACGGACACGGCGGTGATCCGGCGCTTTATCGGGATTACGAAGTTGGACCGCCGGCGGTGAAAGGCCGGTAAATGCGGTGTTTTCCGAGAATTGCGGGGCAGTGGATCGTGCGAAGCCGCGATGGTGACAATATGCTTGTCTTTGCCCTGTGAAACGGGCATCGTCATTCAGCGAATTTGGCAAGGGGTTTCCGGATGAGTTACTACAGGCTGCTGGGACTTGAGAAGGAGCCTTTTTCCACGAGCCCGGATCCGGCGTTCCTTTTTCTGTCGCGTGAGCATCGGGCTGCATTGTGCCGCCTCCAGATAGCGATCACCCTTAAGCGCGGATTATGCGTCCTGCTTGGAGATGTTGGGACCGGCAAGACTACTCTGAGCCGCAGGCTGGCGCAAATTTTGAGCGAAGATCCCGGGATCATTTTCAGGATGATTCTCAACCCGTATTTCAAGACCGACGAGCAGTTTCTCTCGAGAGTAGCGACGCTTTTTCATGTGGATACGGCAGCCGCCGCCGATGCCCCAGCTTACATGGATGCAATCGAAAGATTTCTCTTCAACGCTGGCGTAGAACAGGGAAAGACGGTGGTTCTACTGGTGGATGAGTCGCAGATTCTGCCGGATTTTGCGTTCGAGATTCTGAGGATTCTGTTGAACTATGAGACGAACGAATATAAGATGCTTCAACTTATCCTTGTGGGGCAGATGGAATTGCTGCCGAGAATCGGGCGTATGGCGAATTTCTGGGACAGAATTGCGCTCAAGTATGTCCTCAATCCGCTGGGCGAGGAGGAAGTGCGCGAAATGGTTGATTACCGGTTGCGTCAGGCAGGGTACAAGGGAGCATCGCCTCTTTTCACCAACGAAGCGGTCAGCCGCATCTGGCGCTACACGCAGGGCTATCCGCGGCGCCTCACCATGATATGTCATAATAGCCTCGAAGCCCTTGTGATGTACGACAAACAGCTGGTGGATCATGAGATTGTGGACAAAGTAATCGAGATGGAGAAGAGAAACGCCGGGGTGGCCGAACAGAGGGGGTGAAGGAGAGCTTTGTGATGAGGAAGCAGTTCTGGCACCTGTCATGGCCGACGGCTCGGAGACGAGTGCAGTTGCAGCGGCTTTGCTTCCACAGTCATAGTTGCTCGGAGTTTCTGAAATTTCGTCTTTGAGTCTTGGCTCCGCTGGCCTTGACATTTTAGGGAGACAATTTTCCGGGTTGATTTGTGGCGGATTTTTGTGTGTATTGTGCTGAAGGATTTGTGGGTTGAGATCTGCAATATGGCGGAAGACAGGCAAATATCTCCGGAAGAGAAGCTGCTGAAGGTCATTCAGAGTGGCGAAGTGGCCAAGGGTGAGCCGACTTCTGAGGAGAAGATGCCTAAAGCGGTTTCCGGAGAATCGGCTGGCTCCTCCAGAACCGCGGCTCCTCGGGTTCAGAAGCCGCAGAGTGCGGTTTCAAAACCTGCCGGGGCTGCCGTTCGTCCTCCTCCGGTGACAGCAGCGTCCAGTCCTCTTGCGGTGCAAGATGCGTTGCAGCCGTCCGGGGGGACCGCCAAGCAGCCTGGTGCCGCGGCTCCGGTGCCAAAGCCGGCGCCTTCGGCAGAGGCAGCAAGGACGCAGTCTGTCGGCGCGGAGAGCCGCGTTTCCCAGAAGATTGGATCGGCTGCTGCGGACATCGGAAGGGCACAGGGCATTCAGGCTCCCAAGAAGCGACACGAAATTCATGGTTCTTTGCTTGCGGCGGCGAACAAGGCGCTTGGCGCTCTTGCGGCTGCCTTGGTGGCGCTTACTGCCTGGCAGATATGGGGAATGGTACACGGTTCGTCCGGCCCTGCAGGATGGCGAGCGGCATCAGGATTGCCGGCGGGGCCGGGAAATAGCGGCCAGGTCGCCGTTTCAAATCAGTCTGATTTCGACGTCGAGCAAATGATTGAGGCGTATCTTGCCCATAATGTTTTCAAGTATCCTGAAAGCGCACAGCAGTCGCTGGGGACTTCCGGTGGAGTTGTTGTGACCAACGTGTCGGTTCAGACTTCTGAGCTGTTGGCGAGGCTCAAGCTGATGGGCTTTACCCGGGGAGGGGAGTCGGAGGCCGAAGCCATTCTCTGGGACAAGGAAAGCAGCCGTATGCACATAGTGCGCAAGGGCGGCAAGATTATGGTTGGAGAGAAACCGTTGGAACTGGTAGATGTTCAGAGAGAGCACGTTGTTCTTTCCGACGGCAAGGAAAGGCTGACCATTCGTTGAAGGGCGGCTGGAACACGTAGGAGGGTTGATGACGGGATTGCGGAGGCATCTGAAGCTTGCGGCGGCGTTGGTCGTGGGCGCATCCGTAGTTTTTTGTCCAGACGGGGTTGCCGCTCAGGAAGATGGTGTTGATATTCCCAACGCGGCTGTTTCCGCGTCATCGGCCAGACCCGCAGCCGGAGTGGCCAGACGTCTTGCCGATCTTGGCGTGCCCGGCATGACCAACACGGTCGTTCTTCAGGCCACGGCTGAATGGAACGTGGTTCAGTTGATTGATTTTCTCACCCAGAAGGCGGGGCTTCGGAACGTAGTCATTTCCAAGGGCGTGGGCGGGTTGACCACAAAGCTGACTTTTGACGGCGTCACCGTGGCGGACGCGCTGGAAATTGTGCTGTCCATAAACAATCTTTCCTGGGAGGTCCGCAACGGCATCATGACCATCATGACCGATGAGGAGTACAAAGCGCTTTATGGCGTGAGTTTCTATGACCAAAAGAAGGTGGAGGTTGTTGAGCTGAAGTACGCGGACCCCACCAGGGTGGCCACGATGCTTGACAAAGTTCGAAGCGCGATTGGGACCATTGTGGCCGACTCGGTGACAGGCTCCCTTCTCATGATAGACACTCCGGAAAAGATTGCCGAAATGCGGGCGATAGTCTCCAAGACAGACATTCCGACCGTTTCGCGTGTTCTGCCGACCGAGACTCGAACTTTTGTGCTCCAGTACGCCGACGTTGAAACCATTCAGAACGAAATAACCGCCCTCCTCAGCAAGGAGGCCGGGATGGTCAGGTCAGACAAGCGGACCAAAACTCTGATAGTCACCGACCTTGCGCACAACATGGAAAGGATCGCCCAACTGGTCAAAACTTTTGACCGTACGCCGAGGCAAGTGTTTATAGAGGCCAAGATAGTCGAGACTGCGCTGAACGACGATTACAGCATGGGGATCAACTGGCAGAATATGTTCCAGAGCCTCGATCCGAGATTTTCTCTGCAGACTGTCTCGCAGCCGGGGCTTCCGACAGCGCCGGCCTTGACGCTGAACTACAACACAATTGTTTCGGGCGGGGATCTCAGCGCCGTGCTCGAGGCGCTTAAGGCCATCGGCGAGACAAGAATTCTTTCGAATCCGCACATAGCGGTGATGGATGGTCAGGAGGCCATGATCGAGGTTGTGGAAGACCAGCCATACAAGGAGGTCACGCTTGAAAGCGGCACGACGAACGTAACCGGCGTAACGTATCTCTTCAAGAAGGTAGGGGTGCAGCTTGCCGTGACGCCGAGGATTAACGACGACCGGTTCGTGACCGTCACAATCAAACCTGAAATAAGCTCTATTTCCCAGTGGTACGACGGCGCGCCTCAGGAGGGCACTCCGGTGATACGCAAGGCGCTGGCCGAGACCATGGTGATGGTCAAGGATGGGGTGACTATAATCATCGGCGGGCTGATAAAGGACAGGCGCGACGTCAGTTCCAGCCAGGTCCCTGTGCTAGGAAGCATCCCGCTGATAGGAAAGTTGTTCAGGTATGATGTCGAATCCTCTGTAAACACCGAAACGATCGTGTTCCTGACTCCGCGGATAATTACGGGCGACGAACCTTTTCTATTGATGAAAGACACAAAGAAGACCCCAAAACCGCTGCGGCCGGTCGGCGGCGGGTCCGGGGCCAGCAAGGAATTCAAACCTCTGCGCTGACATGGCGGAGCAGATGTTGCGTAACTCTGCGTGTGATGATCTCATGAATAAATGTGTCAAGTCATGTTATGAGCGACGCAAAACGGCGGTTGTGGCGCCGGCCCTTGCTGGCGTTTTTGTGATACTCCTGAGATTACTTGAGGGGGCAACGGCCTTGGGCGGTGGGGACGAGGCTGAAGCGCCCGATGTGTTCCAGTGGACCGACCAGGATGCCGCGCCAACCGAGGAAGCGGTCAAGGAAAACCCGGCTGCTGACGGGCCGATGCCGCAGAATCCGGACGAACATGAGATGTTCAAGTGGACGGAACTTCCGGAGGATGGAACGGATGCTGAGCCTGCTGCCGGTGCGGAGCCGGGCGATGAACGGTACGAGGCTCTGCTTCGTGAGAACGAGGAGCTGAAAAGCCGGATTACGGAGGCCGAGAGGCTTGCGGAAAAAACGCGGAGCGAGAATGAAAAGCTGGCAGCAGAGGTGAGGGATCTCGAGAACCGCATTGCGCAGTCGGCAACACTGATCAAGGAGTTGCAGAAGAAAATGGCGGAGACTCCGGCTGAGGACACGAAGCGCCTTCAGGAGCTTGAGGCTCGTCTGGCTCAGGCGGAGGCCGAAAAGAAGAAGCTCCTTGATGATGTGCAGGCGCTGCAAATGGCTGTCGAAGAGCGCAAACGGCAGGAGGCTGCCTCGCCGCAGCCGCAACAGCCGACGGCTGTGGCCGCTCCGCCGACGGCAACGGTGCAGCCGGGATCGGACCTGTTCAAGGAGAAGGAGCAGGAGAATCTGCGCTTGCGGAACAAGCTGGTTGACATCGAGCTGGAGAAGCGCAAGGCGGAAGAGGCTCGCGCGCAGCTGGAGAAAAAACTCTCTGAAGCCGAGGAAGCAGCGCGCCGTGCGATAGAGAAGAAAGAGGAAATGGAGAAGAAGTATTCGAGCGCTGTTTCATCGCAGAAAGAGCATGTCAAGACGATTGAGAAACTGATGGAACTGATGCCGCAGATGGAGAAGGAACTCGCGCAGGCCCGCGCCAAGGCGCAGAAAGCAGAGGATGCGCTGAAGGCAAAGGAGCGGGACATGAAAGCCATGGAGGCGGAGCTTCAGAAGAGGGAGCAACGGCTGTCCAAGGCTGAAAGGATGGCATCTGTGCTCGAGAAGGCTCGTGAGGAAGTGGCTCTGGCCGGTGACCTTCAGAAGCGCGACATGCACTACAACATGGGTGTGGTTTACGCCAAGGAGGGCAGGTTTCGCGAGGCCGAAGCCGAATATCTCAAGGCGCTGCGGATTGATCCGAACGACGCTATGGTGCATTACAATCTTGCGATTCTTTACGACGACGAACTCAATGAAAAGGAAAAAGCGGCCATGCATTACAGGAAGTATCTCAAGCTAAGCCCTGGAGCGCCGGATGCGGACGCGGTCAAGGGATGGCTCATGGCCATAGAAATGCGCCGCTGAACAAGGCCGCCGCAGGCCATGAAACCGCGGATAATCGTCATTGTTGTCGCTCTCATAATTCTTCCCACCGCAATTTTGACGCTGTTCGCCGCACGCGCGCTTCTTGACTGGGAGCTCGTGTTGAACCGGGCCACGGAGTCGGCCGCCGCACGCGCGGTTGAAACGGCGGCTGACAGGCTGCACTCCGAGCTGGCGCGCGAATTGAGGTTTGTCAGAGCAGAAATGTCGGCGGCGCTGGCAAAGGGCGGCTCCTATGCCCCTATTGAAGAGGCGGCAGGAAAAATAGAGGCGGGGGGTTCGCTGGCGGCACGCGCGTATCTTTTCATGGATCCGGAGGGTTTTATTTACCCTCCTGGTGGAGACACACCGAACGGTCCGCAGCTTGCGCAGATTGCCGCTGTTTTGAGGAGGGAGATATCGGCGGCGGGTGCTCCCGTGGTTGTGAGATTTGCGTGCAGCGACGAGGCCTTTCTATTCGCTGCGATGCCCGAACACGGACAGGTATATGCCGGATACATGGTGAACACGGAGCGTTTGAAGGAGCGGCTGGCGGCGATTTTGTCGGAAGTATCCGCAGGCGGGGTTTTCGTTTTCGTCGAGGGGCCGGCGCTGAGGCTGGGGCCGCATCGCATGGAGTTGCCGGCGGCGATTGAAATCAGCGACTCTTTTGACAGACTGGCACGACCCGTGTCCGACGGCAAAGGTGCGCCGTCGCCAGAGGTGCTCGCAGTGGGCAGGTTGTATCCGCCATTCGATTCGGTCCAGGCAAAGGCTGTGGTTGCCGATCCTGAGCGTCTGCGCAGGGCTGGCAGAATGAGAGCCAGACTCTTCGGGTGGGGTGTGGCGCTGTGCGCGGTTGCGATGGTGGCGGGGCTGATTCTTGCCTGGCGTGAGGCGGCGGGCGACATTCGGCATGCTCGAGCAAAGGCAGACGTGGCGGCTGGAATTTCACATGATTTGCGTACACCGCTGGCGGCGATGCGGACCTTGGCTGACAGCCTGTTGATGGGTCATGTGACCGAGCCCGAGACACAGAAACAGTTTCTCGAGGCGATCGTTAAGGAGTGCGAGCGGCTGGGTCAGCTGATCGAAAGGGTGCTATATCTCATGCGGTTCGGACAGGATTCGCTGGCTTTTGTCATGAGAGCTATTGACCCTGCGCCGGTGATTGAGAGAACAGTCCGGGACTATGCTTCGTTACTCGGGGTTGCTGGGCGCGCGGCGGGAGCGGGAGAGGGTCATGTGCTTATTGAGTGTCCGGCGACGCTTCCACCTGTGATGTGCGATGACGGAGCCATAGGTCAGGTCATTTTCAATTTGGTTGACAACGCCTGGAAATACACTCCCCGGGACAGGGAGGGCAAATCTGCCCCGGTCAGAGTGGCTGTGGACGTGGTTGCCAGACGTTTCCTGCGTGCGGGCGTTTGGGTGAGGATCAGGGTTGAGGACCGTGGAATTGGGATGACGCCGCTGGAGAAACGCAGGATATTTCGGAGATTCTACCGCACAGATGAGGCGCGCGCGATGAACGTGTCCGGCCTGGGGTTAGGGCTGGCATTCTGTAGGCAAGTGGTTAGACATCACGGTGGCTGGATGCAGGCAAGGAGTCAGAAAGGCAGGGGCAGCACATTCACGGTGTACCTGCCTGTTTTCAAGGAGAGAGGATCATGAAAGACACCAAGCCGAAGATACTCATTGTCGAAGACGATCAGGCTTTGATGATGGGGCTGACGGAGAGCCTGCGGCACAGCGGCTACGAGGTCATTCAGGCAACCACCGGCCCTCAGGCTCTGAAGCTGGCTCAGGATGTCCGGCCAGATCTGGTGCTGTTGGATCTGATGTTGCCGGGCAT
>CALETX010000320.1 GCA_937920455.1 uncultured bacterium | reverse complement strand
GGGATATAGCGAAGCCGTGTTTGACGCGATAAGACAGGAATTCGAAGCATTTGCGGCAAGGCTCAGCATAGTTGACCTTAGATTCGTGCCCGTGAGTGCCCTCAAAGGAGACAATGTTGTTTCGCACGGTTCCAAGATGCCTTGGTACGACGGTCCAAGCCTTCTGGAGCTTCTGGAAACCATATACATAGGGTCAGATCACAACTTCATAGATTTGCGATATCCGGTGCAATGTATTCTCAGGCCCAACATGGACTTCAGGGGATACGCCGGGACAGTCGCCTCCGGCGTCATACGAAAAGGCGATGAGATTTTGATCCTTCCTTCGATGAAGACATCGCGGGTGAAGAGCATTTCGACCTACGACGGCGAGCTCGATGAGGCGTTTCCCCCCATGTCTGTCGCCGTAACGCTGGAAGATGAGTTGGATGTCGGGCGCGGCGACATGCTAGTGCATGTTCACAACCGCCCGCGGGCTGAGCGTCATTTCGAGGCCATGGTTGTGTGGATGGGCGATGCACCTATGGATTTGAATGTTTCATATTTCATCAAGCATACCACGCAGCTTACACGGGTGAGGATAGACGAGGTCAGATACAGGGTGGATGTGAACACTTTGAAGAGGACAGATCCGGCTCCGTTGAGGCTTAACGAGATAGGGAGGATTAGTTTCACAGCGCTACGGCCGATTTTTTATGACCCCTACACAAGGAACAGGGCCACCGGCTCATTCATTCTGATAGACCCCATATCCAACGCTACTGCGGCGGCTGGCATGATCATAGAGAGGGAGCCATCTGAACAGTTGCCTTCACGGCCTTCTGCGGCTCTGGCCGTTACAGCCGTCATAGGAGAAACGGGAGGAGGTTCGCTGATAAAGGAGAAGGATCGCATAGCCAGATACGGGCAGAAGGCCGCCACTCTCTGGCTTACGGGGCTGGTGTCTTGCGGAAAGAAGGAAATTGCGTATCTCCTGGAACAGCGCTTGTTTGAACTTGGGGCTGCGTGTGTTGTCCTTGATGGTTTGAAGATGCGGCTTGGGATGGATCGTGAACTGGATTTTTCACCGGAAGGTATGGCCGAACATATAAGGAGGGCTGCTGAAACCGCGCGGATTTTGAACGATAGTGGCCTTCTGGTGATCGGGGTCTTCGTTTCTCCGATGGCAGCATTGCGCAGGATGGCAGCCGATATTGTAGGACCGGCTCGTTTTAGGGAAATCTTTGTAGATGCACCTGTGGAGTGGTGCGAAAAGAGAGACTCATCAGGATTGTACAGACGCGCCAGGGCAGGTGAGGTCAAGGGGTTGGCTGGGGTGAATATGCCCTATGAGCCGCCTGCATCTCCGTATTTACGTATAGCCGGTGATAATATGGAGCCGTCGGTTGCCGTTGAGATGATTCTTTCCAGGCTGCGTGAGGATGGAATATTCCCTTGTAGGCCGTGAAATTTTGCGCTTGATTTCATTGGCTCTATGGGTAGCTTTTCTTTACTTCACTCTTCTTTAGGGGGCGTAGCTCAATCGGTTAGAGTCCCAGATTGTCGATCTGGTTGTTGCGGGTTCGAATCCCGTCGCTCCCGCCATCCTTCGCTCTGCGACCGCTGTGCGGTCTTGAGCTACGGATGGCAGGCCGTTGAGGAGCTTTTCAGATCTGGTCAGGATACTGGAGCAGAGCGAAGGATGGCGTTCTGCGAAGCTCAAGGCCGATAGCCGCAGAGCGCAGCAGAACGGATATTTTCAGATGCATTATGTGTATTTTCTTAGGAGCATCAGGCGTCCTGGGAAGACTTACGTTGGGCACACTGGCGATTTAGAGGCTCGTTTGGCAGCGCATAATGCGGGCAGTTGTCCGTCAACCTCACGTTTTCGTCCATGGCAGCTGGTGGCATATATTGCGGTGCTTGAGGAGGAGAGGGCGATAGGACTTGAGCGATATTTCAAGTCTGGGTCTGGGCATGCGTTCTGGCGGAAGCGGTTTCTTGGATGATCTCAGAGTGGTGCGGCTTCGCTCTGCGACCGCTGTGCGGTCTTGAGCTATACGGATGGCAGGCCGTTTCGGTTGTTGTCATGCGCTTTTGAGACGTGCCAGCATTTCGCGCGCATGTCTAAGCACGACGCTGGTCAGATTGCGGCCGCCGAGCATGCGGGCGACCTCCTCCACTCGATCTTCGCCTTCGACTTGCTTGATATTGCTCACCGTGCGTCCGTTCCTGATTTCCTTTGTCACAAGCCAGTGGGTGTCGGCGTGGATGGCAACCTGGGGCAGATGGGTAATGCACAGGACCTGTCGGCGTTCAGCCAAGGCGGAAAGTTTCTTCCCAATGGCAAGGCCCATCTCTCCGCCCACATTGGCATCAATTTCGTCGAAGACTAGCACGGGAATAGAATCGTGCTCGGCCAGGACGGTTTTTACAGCAAGCATCACACGCGAGATTTCGCCGCTTGACGCTATTGACCTGAGCGGCCGCATTGGCTCCCCACGGTTGGGAGCAAAGCCGAATTCAATATCATCCATGCCGGATGGGCCGGGTTCCCACGGCGCGATGGCCACGTCGAAGACGCCATGTGGGAAACCGAGATCATGGAGCTCTTTTGTTATTGAGGAGGCCAAGGAGGATGCGACTGAGCGTCGGCTTGCCGAGAGAGTTTCTCCGGCCTTGCGCAAGACCGATAGGGCTTCAGCTATCTTTCCGTCAATCTCAGCAAGTGTCTTGCCGTGTTCCTTGAGTGTTTGCAGTTTGCATTGTGATTCTTCAAGGCGTTTGAGGATGTCATTTATGGAACCGCCGTACTTGCGTTTTAGCTTGTGAATAAGTGCCAGCCTGTCCTCGATAGTTTGGAGGCGGCGAGGGTCGTATTCGGCTTCGCTGGTGGCGCGCGCAATTGTGTCCGATAATTCCTGGATGCGTGAGGCCAGGGCTTCTGCTTCGGATCGCCAAGTTGAGGCGTCAGGCAGCAGTTGGGAAAGCTCGGCGAGGTGTCTGTTGGCGGAGGCGACTCCATTGAATGCTGATGAGTCGTCCTCGGTGAGAGCGGCTCGTATTGAGCCCGTCAGCTCGCCTATCCTGGCTGCATTTGCGAGAATGGCATGGTCTCGTTGCAGTTCGGCCTCTTCACCTTCGGAGAGATTGGCTTCCTGAATTTCTCGAACCTGATACTCGAGCAGTTCAATCTGGGTCGTGATGTCACCGGCGTCAGATGTTTCAAGCCCGGCTTTTCGCGCTTTCAGGCCGTGCCATTCTGCGTAAGCGGCCGAATATGCAGCGCGCTGGTTTTCCAGCCCTCCGAACGAATCCAGAACTGAAAGCTGGAAATCCTTGTTGAGAAGAGACTGGTGATCATGGGGTCCGTGCAGATCAACGAGGACTGTGCCGAGGCGTTTCAGTGCATTGAGTGTGGCCGGAGAGTCGTTGACGAGTATTTTAGCCGATCCCGACTGAGATATTATGCGGCGGAGTACAATGCGCCCATCATCACAGACTGGGAGGCCAAGATCCTGGAGTATCGCGTCGGCGGCGCGGGAGTTTTTCAGTAGAAATGTGCCTTCGACTCCGGCCTGTTCTTCGCCTGCGCGGATCATATCCTTGTCCGCCCTTTCCCCCAGGAGCAGCGCCATGGCGCCCATCAGGATGGATTTG